>JAKITE010000016.1 GCA_021648225.1 Paracoccaceae bacterium | reverse complement strand
GACGAAGCGCTGATCAAAGGTGTTGTGCCGGGGTATATCGGTTTTGATGCCACTGCCGACAGCCTGCATGTCGGATCGTTAATTCCCATTATGATGCTGCGCTGGCTGCAAAATACCGGCCATAAGCCGATTACCCTGATGGGCGGCGGCACTACCAAAATCGGTGATCCATCGGGCAAAGATGAATCCCGCCCCGAGCTGACGCCAGAGAAAATCAACAGCAACATCGCCGGGATCCGCAAGGTTTTTGATAAATACCTGCAATTTGGCGACGGTGAAACTGATGCCATTCAGCCCAATAATTCCGATTGGCTGGAACAGTTGAACTATATTGATTTTCTGCGCGATTACGGGCGGCTTTTTACCATCAACCGCATGTTGAGCTTTGATTCCGTGCGCCTGCGGCTGGACCGAGAACAGCCGCTTACCTTTCTTGAATTCAACTATATGTTGCTGCAAGCCTATGATTTTATGGAACTAAACAACCGGTTTGGCTGTATGTTGCAAATGGGTGGATCGGATCAATGGGGCAATATTGTTAATGGTATTGACCTGACACGGCGGGTGAATAAAAAACCGGTTTTTGGCCTGACCACTGCGCTTTTGACCAAGGCTGATGGCTCTAAAATGGGTAAATCCGTGGCGGGTGCCGTATGGCTGAACGAAGACCGGTTAAGCGCATATGAATTCTGGCAATTCTGGCGCAACACGCTGGATGCGGATGTCGGCAAGTTTTTGAAATTGTTTACTGAACTGCCACTTGATGAATGCGAACGGCTGGCGGCGCTGCAAGGAGCCGAGATTAACGATGCCAAAATTGCATTGGCCAATGCCGCCACTGCCATGGCCCATGGCAAACCCGCCGCGCTGGCTGCGCAAGCAACCGCGCGCGAGGTATTTGAAAAAGGCGGGATTGGCGCTGAATTGCCAACCATCACCCTGCCTGCTGCCGATATTGGCGATGGTATCAGCATTGTGCAGCTTTTTGTCAAAACCGGATTATCCAAATCCGGCAAAGACGCCAAACGGCTGATTTCCGAGGGCGGGGCCAAGCTGAATGACCAAACGGTTAGCGAGGCCGGAACCATGGTTACAGCCGAGATGATCAAGGCTTCGGTTAAACTTTCGGCAGGTAAAAAGCGTCATGCTTTGGTGAATTTGGCATAGCCGGTGCGTGGGAAACCACGCACCGTCACCGGATAAGGCGTGAATATTTAGCGCCCTCTAAACTGGCCCCAACAATCAACCCTTGTTGGCCAAATACAATGCCAAGAATAGGTTTGTTTGAGGTCACTGAAGAAATACCAAAATTGGCACCTTCAGTTTGCGCAACAAATTCGGCATTCAAGCCGACCTGAAACCCGTCACTGGTGCGAAAATCACGCAAAGCGTCACTGGTCAGGAAAAACAACACTTGCGTGGATTGTTGTGCGCCGACTTGCAAGCCGAAGGATGCGGAAGCAAAGGAAAAATAATCTACCGTAGCATTGCCAATCCGCAATGCGCCCTCGCCATAGGACCCTGCCAAAAACAACCCGGCTTTGGTGATGTTTGGAATGACCAACACGCCGACCGCGTTTCTTGTAAAGGCTTCTGATCCCGCAAAAGTCGCATACATTTCTTGCAATGCCGCATCAACATGATTGTCGATCTGCTCAGCCGTGCCGGTGACGCTGCCATCTTTGCTGCAACCGGCAAGCACCGCACCGCCTGCAATGGCCGTGGTTGCAATAAATCTGCGCCGGGTGAATGCCCGGGTGAATGGTTTGGTTGAATTTTTCATCTGTCTGCTCCTGAATGCCTGATTCCCAGTCTTGCGCTGGTCAAGTTGACCATACCATATATTCCACAATCGCGCTAGCAAACCCCGAAATATAGGCGCAAATTGGCCTAGTTTTCAGCCAGTAACCGCGCTACTTCCGGCGCGAAATAGCTCAAAACTCCGTCACATCCAGCCCGTTTGAATGCCAGCAGTGATTCAAACATGGCTTTTTCCTGGTCGATCCAGCCATTGGCACCTGCCGCGGCAATCATCGCGTATTCGCCCGACACCTGATAGGCAAACACCGGCACATTAAATTCGGATTTAACCCGCTGGCAAATATCCAGATAGGGCATGCCGGGTTTGACCATCACCATATCGGCCCCCTCGGAAATATCGCGCGCCACCTCGCGCAGGGCTTCGTCCGAATTTGCAGCATTGATCTGATAGGTGCTTTTGTCACCCTTAAGCGCGCCGCTGGCCCCGACCGCATCACGAAACGGGCCATAAAAGGCACTGGCGAATTTGGCGGAATAAGACATGATCGCCACATCGCTAAAATCATTGGCCTCCAACGCTTGCCGGATAATGCCGATGCGCCCGTCCATCATATCGGACGGCCCTAAAATATCCGCACCGGACCCCGCCTGCACCAATGCCTGTTGTTCCAGCACCATCAGGGTTTCGTCGTTCAGAATAATACCGTCGCGCACCAGCCCGTCATGGCCATCGGAATTATACGGGTCCAGCGCCACATCCAGCAGGATGCCGATATTGGGCACAGCGGCCTTGATGGCGCGGGTGGCGCGGTTAACCAGATTATCGGGGTTTATGGCCTCGGAACACTCGGGGTTTTTGTCTTTTGCTTCGGTATAGGGAAACAGTGCAATGCACGGAATGCCAAGCGCGGCGGCCTGATTTGCCGCCTTTACCGCCTCGTCAACCGACAGGCGATTAACGCCCGGCATAGACAAAACCGGTTCAACAACACCGCTGCCTTCGCGTAAAAATATCGGCCAGATCAAATCATCCACAGTCAGCGCATTTTCGCTAACCATATCGCGCAACCAATCGGTGCGGCGCAGACGACGGGACCGCGCAAGCGGAAAAGGGGCGGTGATAATCGGCATGGCATTGTCCTTTGGCATGATATTCTGCATTTATGCCACGCCAGCCCGAAATCTCAAGTAAAATCACGGTTTTGCCGGTTGAATTCCAACCCACAAGGTCTAGGTTAGCCACAGGATTTCGGAGAGTTATGTGCTAAGCTATGAACTTATTGAGCTAACCAGTTTCTGGAGCATCTGGTATTGGATCGTGGTGGTGGTGGCTTGGTCCATGACCGCGCACTGGACCATGGGCGTGCCATATGATGCGGTAATCAACGCTGATCGCCATGGCGGGGTTTTTGCCGAACAATGCGAGACCATGGCCTATATCAACGCCCAGCGCATTGTTTATTATTTTGACAAACACGGCGCACTGATTATCGGCGTGGTGACGTTTTTTCTTTCAAGCATCGGCACCGCCGGATTTTATTTTGACATCGAGTTTTTTCAGGCATTATTCGTTTTGTTAACCCCCTTGGCCTTGCCCGCCATATTCAGCGTCAGGCTGGCGTTTTATTTGAAAAACCGGCAACCGGTCGGGGAGGAATTGCGAAAAATCCTTTACCGTAGACGATTGTGGAACCAAGTGATCGGCATGTTTGCCATCATTGCCGCAACCATTGCCGGCGTTGTGCATTCACTGGCTGCCGGTCTGATATTTCAAAGCTAGGCTTGTCCAATCTTTGCCTGTGCGATAGGTGCTGCCCCATGAAAACAAAACCCCTTGAAACAGGAACCACCCGTGTCGGTGGCGCGCCGTCGGGCTTTGATGCTTTGTTGTTGGCGCAACATGCGGCGCGCGCTGATAATGTGGTTCTGTGCGTCCTGCGCGATGATCGCCAGCTGGCCGATATGGTCGAAGCCCTGCGGTTTTTTGCGCCCGACCTGCCGGTTTTCAGCTTTCCCGCATGGGATTGTCTGGCCTATGACCGGATTTCCCCCAACGCCGATATTTCGGCGCAGCGCATGGCAACACTGGCAATGTTATCGAGCGGGTTTAGCCAAAAATCAGTGCTGCTGACCACGCTTAACGCGGCAATGCAGCGGGTTCCGGCCCGCCAGGTGGTGGCGCAGGCCGCGTTTGTGGCCAATGTGGGCCAACAAATCAACACCGACAAGTTATATGCCTATCTTGAACGCGCCGGTTTCAGCCGTGCGCCAACCGTTACCGAGCCGGGCGATTACGCGGTGCGTGGCGGTTTGATCGATATTTTCCCGCCGGGTGATAGCGGGCCGGTGCGGCTCGATTTGTTTGGCGATGTCCTGGATGGTGCCCGCCGGTTTGATCCATCCACCCAGCGCACCATTGAAAAAATCAGCCGTGTTGAACTAGCGCCGGTTTCCGAGGTTATTCTGGATGAAGAATCTATCCAGCGGTTTCGCAGCAATTACCGTAAAACCTTTGGCGCGGCAGGGCGCGACGATGCGCTTTATGCGGCGGTCTCCGAGGGGCGCAAACATCAAGGCATGGAACATTGGCTGCCGTTTTTCTATGATAAAATGGAAACCCTGTTTGATTACCTGCCAGACGCGCCGGTGGTGTTGACCGACCAAATCACCGCCATGCTGGACGCCCGCTGGCAGGGCATTTCTGAACAATACCAAACCCGCGTCGCAGCACTGGATTCCAAATCCCATATGGCGACGGTGTATAAACCGGTTCCACCCGAACAGCTTTATCTGGACGAGGCCGGATTTGATGCCGCCATCGCTGGCCGCGCCATCCGCCAGTTTTCGCCCAACCCCCAACCCAGCGGCCCGATGGTGCTGGATGCTGGCGGGCGGGCAGGGCGCAATTTTGCAGCCGAACGCCAACAAGAAGATGTCAGTCTTTTCGGGGCTTTGGCCGATTATATTGCAGAGCAACGCAAAACCAGCCATGTAATTCTAACCAGTTATTCGGCTGGTGCCCGCGAACGTTTTGCCAGCTTGCTGGAGGATAGCGGCGTTGAGGGCCATGCGGAAATCGCTGGGTTCAAGGACCGGCCCAAGGGCAGCCTTAGCCTCGCCATCTGGGGGTTGGAGGCCGGCTTTGTCGCTAATGGCCTGACGGTGATTTCCGAACAGGATATTCTGGGGGATCGTCTGATCCGCCCCAATCGAAAACGCCGCAAGGCCGGTAATTTCCTGACCGAGGCCCAATCGCTGACGCCGGGCGATTTGATTGTCCATATTGATCATGGCATTGGCCGGTATAATGGTCTTGAAACCATCACTGCCGCTGGTGCGCCCCATGAATGTATCGCGCTGGAATATGCCGGCCAAACGCGGCTGTATCTGCCGGTTGAAAATATCGAATTACTTAGCCGCTATGGCCATGACGAAGGCATGCTTGATAAACTTGGCGGTGGTGCGTGGCAGGCTAAAAAGGCTGCATTAAAACAACGTATTCGCGATATGGCCGATAAACTGATCCGCATCGCAGCCGAGCGTGCCTTGCGCCAAGGCAAGGTTTTGCAGCCCCCTGCGGAGCTATGGGCCGAATTTTGCGCCCGGTTTCCCTATAATGAGACCGATGATCAGCTAAACGCCATTGAGGACGTATTGGAGGACATGGCATCGGGCCAACCGATGGATCGCCTGATCTGCGGTGATGTCGGGTTTGGCAAAACCGAGGTGGCAATGCGCGCTGCCTTTGTCGCGGTAATGTCGGGCGTTCAGGTGGCAATCATTGCGCCTACCACTCTGCTGGCCCGCCAACACACCCAAAGCTTCAAAGACCGTTTTCGTGGTCTGCCTGTGCAAATCCGGCAGATGTCGCGCTTTGTGTCTGCCAGCGAAATGGCCACCACCCGCGATATGATTTCGCGCGGCACGGTTGATATTGTCATCGGCACCCATGCGATTCTGGCGGAAAACATCCGGTTTAACAACCTTGGGCTGGTGGTGATTGACGAGGAACAAAAGTTTGGCGTCACCCACAAAGAACGCCTTAAACAACTGCGATCAGAGGTGCATGTGTTGACGTTATCGGCCACGCCGATCCCGCGCACCTTGCAATTGGCACTGTCCGGCGTGCGGGAATTATCGCTGATCAGCACCCCGCCGGTGGATCGTTTGGCGATCCGCACCTATGTTTCGGAATTTGATCAGGTAACCGTGCGCGAGGCTTTGCTGCGCGAACATTATCGCGGCGGTCAGTCGTTTTACGTGGTGCCTCGGGTCAAAGATATCCCCGATATTGTTGATTTTCTGAAGGAACAAGTGCCCGAGGTAAAGGTAGTCGTTGCCCATGGCCAGATGCCCGCCGGAGAGCTGGACGATAAAATGAATGCGTTTTATGACGGCCAATATGACGTGCTGTTGGCCACCACCATTGTTGAATCCGGCCTTGATATTCCCGCCGCCAACACGTTGATTGTGCATCGGGCCGATATGTTTGGCCTTAGCCAGCTGTATCAAATTCGCGGTCGGGTAGGGCGATCGAAAATCCGCGCTTATGCCTATTTTACCACCAAACCGCGCAAACCGCTAACCGCGCAGGCCGAAAAACGCCTGCGGGTGCTAGGGTCATTGGACAGTCTGGGCGCAGGTTTTACCATTGCTTCGCAAGATCTGGATATTCGCGGCGCCGGTAATATTCTGGGCGATGAGCAATCGGGGCAGGTTCGCGAAGTCGGCTATGAACTGTATCAGGAAATGCTTGAGGAAGCGATTGCCAGCATGAAAGCCGGTGATCTGGAGGGGCTTTCAGATGCCAATACCAGCTGGGCGCCCAGCATTAACCTCGGGGTGCCGGTGTTGATCCCCGATGATTACGTTAGCGATCTGGATGTGCGCCTTGGGCTTTATCGACGTCTGTCAAGCCTGACCAGCAAGGTAGAGCTAGAGGGATTTGCCGCCGAACTGATTGACAGGTTTGGTAAGTTACCGCGCGAGGTCACCACGTTGATGAACATCGTGCGCATCAAAAACGCCTGCAAACGCGCGGGCATTGCCAAGCTGGATGGCGGACCAAAAGGCGCGACCATTCAGTTTCACAACGATAAATTTGCCAATCCTGCTGGGCTGGTTGATTTTATCAATGCCCAAAAAGGGCTGGCCAAAGTGCGCGATAACAAGGTGGTGGTGCAGCGCGACTGGCCCAATAATGCCGCCAAAATCAAAGGCGCATTTGCCTTGGCTAAGGATCTGGCTGCCCTGGCCCGGCAAGGATCATAAGCAAAAAACCAATCGTGGAAAGCCCCGCAATACCGGCAACAATCGGCAAGACATGCCCGTCAAATAGCTGGCCAATCGGAATGCCGACCGCCACTGCCAGCGCGGTTGAAATGGCCCCGATCAAGGCCGCTGCAACTCCGGCAACCTTGCCCATTGGCTCCATCGCCAAAGCATTGATATTGCCAAATAACAGCCCCGTGGCAAAAAACGCCATCATCGCCCAAGCCATAAAAGCAAACAGGTTCTGGGCTGCCGGAAATATCAAAAGAACCCCCAGATAACCCGAAGATAGCGCAGAAACCGCCAAAAACGCAGCCTTGGCCACCCGCCGCATACCCAGATGCATGACTATTTTTGCATTCACCAGTGCCGCCGCGCCGATCGCCAGTGCCAGTGCGGCAAAATAAGCCGGAAATGCCTCGCCAACCTCAAAAATATCAACAAATATTTGCTGTGCGGTGCCCAGATAAGCAATAAATCCGCCAAATGCACAGGCCGCCGCCGCTGAGAAAATCATGGTTTGCCGGTTGGAAAGCACCATTGTCACAGATCGCAAAAGCCCGCGCCAGCTGAATTTTTCACGCTTTTCGGGTGGATTGGTTTCGGGTTGTCGCATTGCCATCCAGAAAAATGCAATTAGGGCTACGACAACAAAAACTGCAAATATCGCGCGCCAGCCAGAAACCAGTAATACCGCTTGGCCGATTGCGGGTGCAATCGCAGGCACCAGAATAAACACCATCATTACAAATGACATCACCTGCGCCATTTCGCGCCCGGAAAATTGATCGCGCACCAAGGCAATGCTGCCGGTGCGCGGCCCCGCCACGCCAACGCCCATGATGATGCGGCCCAATATCATTATCTCGAAACTGCTGGAAAACATTGAAATCAGACTGCCAAAAATAAAAACCCCGATGCCCGAAAGTATCGCCACCCGCCGTCCGGCAAAATCTGCCAGAGGCCCGAAAAACAGCTGGCCAAAACCCGCGCCCAGCATAAATAGCGAAATGGTCAGTTGAATATGGTTATATTCGCTTAATCCCAGATCAGCGGCCATTTGCGGAAAGGCCGGTAGCATTGCATCGGTGGCCAACGCCATCAGGCTGGTCAGGATTGCCACCATTATGATGAATTCACGCTGGTGTAATGGCTTTCGGGGGTTAAACATCCGGTTTGGTTTTCCGCTTAATCTCGTTAATTTCGTTAATCAAATCTATCCAGAATTCAGGTTCGCGCGCGCCGGACACCACATATTGCCCGTCGATCAAAAAGGTCGGCACGCCGGTAACGCCCATCTCGCGCGCATGGGCATCGCTGGCGCGGGTTTGCTCGGTTTCAGCATCCGTTGCCAGCAACCGCGCAATCATTTTACCATCCATGCCCACAGATATGGCGGCATCCACCAGAACCGTATGGTCGGAAATATCCCAGCCTTCCTTAAAGAAACCGTTAAAAAGCGCGGTGACAAATTCATTTTGCACCCCTTCAATGCCAGCCCAGTAAATCAGCCGATGCGCGTCAATGGTATTTGGCGTGCGGGTCATTTTTCCAAAATTTATGTCCAGCCCCGCAGCCTTGGCGGCGGCTTCGATTTGGCCGTAAACCTGCACCGCAGCCTTTTGCCCGCCAAATTTACGCTCCAGATATTCGCGCCGATCCATGCCGCCACTTGGCATGTCGGGGTTAAGCTGAAAGGGCTTCCATGAAATTTCAAACGGATGATCCGGCACTTGTTGCAGGGCTTTTTCCAGCTTTGATTTACCGATATAACACCACGGGCAGATCGGGTCGGATATGATTTCAAGCGTCGTCATTGTCTTTCCAATCGTAACCTTTGCGCAATTCAGCCTTTAGCAATTTGCCATTTTCAGAGCGCGGAATAGTATCAAGATGAATGAATTTTCTAGGGCATTTATATGCTGCCAAACCCAAAGCGCAATGGGTTTTCAAATCAACGGCAGATTGTGGCTTACCGGTGTAAAACGCGGCAATCACGCTGGTGTCTCGCTTTACCAGCAGTTCCATGGCGATGCATTCACGGATGCCTTTATGCGTTAACAAAACATTAACAATTTCCTGCGGGGATACGCGATATCCGCCCGCATTGATCATATCATCATTCCGCCCCAGATGGGTGATATAGCCGTCTGCATCCATCACGGCGCGGTCTCCGGTGATAAACCATTCATCGCTTGGTGCAGGTTGGTTCAGGTAATTCAGCATCAACCCCGGGTCGGAATGATGCACAGCCAACAGGCCCTGTTGCCCGATTTCAACCGGCTGTTTTGTGCTATCCAGCACGGCTATTTTTCGCCCCGGCTGTGCCATGCCTGTGGTGCCTGCACGATACGCGGAATTGGGCGAATGGGAGGCAAAGGTAGAAATCTCGCTCATCCCCAGGGCTTCATATATTGGCTTTCGGGTGCGGGTGTTCCAACCCTGCAAAATGCTGACAGGCAAGGCTTCACCCGCGCTTAAACCATGGCGCAGGCTGGAAAATTGCCGGGCCAGATCGCCGCTTGAATCCAGTATTTGCCGATAGACCCCGGGGGCGGCAGCAAAAACTGTCGGCTGCTGTGCAGCGGCGATTTTTGCCCAGATTTCACGGGCTTTTTCGCCCGTATAAATCAACGCCGTAGCCCCGATGGCCCAAGGGTCGGTCAGCCCCGCGCCCAATGTATAGGTCCAGTTAAACGCACCCGCATGCAAAACGCGATCATCGGATTGCAAGCCATACCAGCCCTGCCACATCATGCGCCGCGCCCATGCGGCGCGCTGTGCATGCACCACGCCCTTGGGCCTGCCACCCGTGCCGGATGTAAACACGATATAGGCAGGATCATCTGCGAAAGTATCCACAAATTCAATGGCTTGGCTATCATGCAGTGTATCGATTTCATGCCCTGAAACCTGACTGCAAGCCGGATTTTCAACCGCTATATCTGCGCAAATCATTGCGGCGTCCAGATCCTCCAGCATTGGCCGGACCTCTGCATCGGTTAGCATACCCGACAGGGGCACCGGCACCGCACCCAAGGCGTTTAGCGCGAAAAACAAAATGGGAAAACCTGCGCGATTGCCAATGCGCAACGCCACGCGATCGCGGGGTTTAATGCCCAGCTGCCGGAACCCACCGGCGGTTTGCAAAACTGCCAGCTCCAGGGCTTGATAGGTCCAGCTTTCAGTCTGCCCCGGTGCGGTTATGACCTCCAGCGCGATTTTATCGGGGGTTTTGCCATGGCCCAATGTGTGCCGCGCCATGTTGAAACTGGCAGGGCAGGCTGGAAAAGTGCCGTTTTGAAAAATTGATTGCTGCATTGATTTTTCGAACCATTTTGGATTATGCCTTTATGGCAGCTTTCTGAAAGTGTTGAAATGCCGGAAATCCCCGAACCAACCGTTTTAAGCATCGCCCGCGAGCGCGGCGAACAAAAAAACGCCACGCCGCTGGATCTTGGCCAACGGGTGCGCGAATTGCGCAAAGATCGCGGCTGGACCTTGGAGCAAGCCGCCCAAGGGGTTGGCTTGGCGCGCTCCACGCTTTCCAAAATCGAAAACGGCCAGATGTCGCCAACCTTTGAGGCGGTGCGCAAACTGGCCTTGGGGCTTGATATTTCCATTCCGCAGCTTTTTACCGCGCCCAAATCCGACAAGGTTCTGGCGCGGCGTTCCATCACCCGTGGCGGTTCCGGCAAATCCTATGTCACCGCCACCTATGAACATAAAATTCTGGCGCCGGATATCAGCCATAAGCGCATGTTGCCTTATCGCACCACGGTGCGGGCCCGCAGTTTTGATGATTTTGATGGCTGGGTGCGCCATGACGGCGAGGAATTTCTGTTTGTGCTATCGGGCGAGATCGAATTTTTCTCGGAATTTTACGAACCGGTGATGATGGCGGCTGGTGACAGCGCCTATTACGATGCCACAATGGGCCATAATATGGTTTCTACCAGCCCGGCGGATGCGGTGGTTTTATGGGTGACTTCGCTGGAATAGGCCCAAAAAAAAACGCCCTCACAAGGAGGGCGTAAGTTATTGAGGCAGGTTTCATACAGGCAAGAAACCTATCGAGCAGTAATTACTTTATAGGCTGCCAAACCCTAAAGGCCAAGTTAATTTTCCGGAAATAGCTAATGGAACGGTGATCTTAGGGGCGAATCCTCGATTCAACCTCAAGACTGTTGCTTAGATGTCACGAATCGCGCGGCCCATGCCCGAATCGGGTTAACCATGATTCTCAAGCCCCGACACCCTTTAGCAGGCCAAATGCCAGCAACCACATCACGATGCCGATCAATATATCCAATATCCGCCAAGCGCGGTTGGTTGACATTATCGGCACAAGCAGCCGCGCCCCGTAACCCAATGAAAAGAAAAACACAAACGAAGCGCCAACTGCACCAACGCCAAAAACAATCTTTTCGTTCAACTCGGTAAACTGGGTGGAAATCGCGCCGATCAGGCCTAGTGTATCAAGGTACACATGCGGATTAAGCCATGTGAGTGCCAGACAAATACCCAAGGTCGTTTTTAATGATGCAGTATTGCCCGACAGTTTAAGATTCTGATTGCCAAGATAGGCAGTCCAGAATCGCAATGCGCCGTAAAATATTAAAAAAGTGCCGCCAGCGATGCGCATAATATCGGGAAATAGCGGAAAGGCGGTTACCAATGCGCCGAATCCAACTATGCCTGCGATAATTAAAATCGCGTCTGAAACCGCGCAGGTCAGACATACCCAGAAAATATGGGTTTTGGTAATGCCTTGGCGCAGCACAAATGCATTTTGCGCGCCAATCGCAAGGATCAGGGCAAAAGCCGACGCGAATCCGGTGGTAAAAGCACCAATCACTTACGCTTTTTCGCGACGCTGCGTTTTCCGCTGGCAATTTCTTCGGCAGTTGGCGGTGAAACCAACCCTGCCGAGATCACCAGCTTGGCTGCGTCTTCGACGCTCATATCCAGTATTATAACATCGCGCTTGGGCACAAACAGCAAAAACCCCGAAGTCGGGTTTGGCGTGGTTGGCAGAAATACCGACAGCATTTCAGGCTCGCCGATTTTGGGGGTGATTTCACCCCCGGTTTCGGTTGAAACAAAGGCAATCGCCCAAATGCCCGGGCGCGGATATTCGATCATGCAGGCTTTTTGAAACGAGGTGCCGGATTTGCTTAGCACCGTCTCTGAAATCTGTTTTAATGCGTTATAAACCGAACGCACCACCGGCATCCGGTCCACCAGATTTTCGCCAATCCGCAACAATTGCCGCCCGAACAAGCCTTTGGTCAATGCGCCAACCACAGCCGAAAAAACCAGAAAAACAATAACGCCAAAACCCGGAATATTAAAACCAATATAGGTCGAAGGGTTATAGGCCGCGGGCACCCAGGGCACGAAAAAACCGTCAACAACGTTGATTGCCCACCAAAGAAGATTGATGGTCAGCAAAACCGGTGCAACAATCACTACCCCCGTCAGAAAATTACTGCGTGAACGCGCCAAAAGGGACGCTTTTTTACGTTTGGGTTTCTTGGCCATATTAATTCCTGTTTACTGACCGTCATGAAATAAGGCGGTTGCAGACAAAGGGCAAGGTTTACAATTAATTAAGTTCAATGGCGATGGCAGCGGCCAAACGCGCGTTATTGCGCACCAAGGCAATATTGGCGGTTAAGGAATCGCCATTTGTCAGCTCGAATATCCGTGAAAGCAAAAACGGCGTGACATCTTTGGCTGAAACCCCTTGGGTTTCGGCCTCGTGCAACGCTTGTGCAATATGGGGGGCCAGAATATCGCGCGTAATCTCGGATTCCAGCGGAATAGGATTTGCCACCAATTGCCCGCCGGGCAGGCCGAGCCGCGCGCGCATTTTATGGCTGGCGGCAATATCTGCGGCATTATCGGCGCGCAAAGGTGCTTTTAATCCGCTATCGCGTGACCAAAAAGCGGGCAGGGTGTCTTGACCAAAAGCAATCACCGGCACGCCGCTGGTTTCCAGCACTTCCATGGTTTTGGGGATGTCCAGAATGGCTTTTGCACCTGCGGCCACTACTGTTACAGGGGTTTGGGCTAGCTCTGCCAGATCAGCGGAAATATCAAAACTGGTTTCGGCGCCGCGATGCACCCCGCCAATGCCACCGGTGGCAAATACCTGAATGCCTGCCAGATGGGCGCAAATCATGGTGGCGGCAACCGTGGTCGCGCCGGTTTGGCCCGTGGCAATGGCAAAGGCAATGTCAGCCCGCGATAGTTTTGCAACATTTTTGGCCTGTGCCAGCCGTTCCAGCGCATCGGGTTCCAGCCCGATATGGATGTGTTGGTCCATGATCGCAATCGTGGCCGGCACCGCACCGGCGGCACGAATATCGGCTTCGACCATGCGTGCGGTTTCCATATTTTGCGGATAGGGCATGCCATGGGTGATAATGGTGCTTTCCAGTGCTACAACCGGTTGACCGGCATTTTGTGCGGCCAGAACTTCAGCAGAAAATATTAGCGGAGCATTCATACAGGTTTCCGTGAAATATGCATTGCAGCGGCATCAATTGCTGCTTGCAACGCGTCATGAATTGAATTTTTCGGGTCTTGTTCCGCGGTTAGAACCGCCGCCAAAAATACATCCCCCGCACCCGTGGTGCTATGGGATTTAACCGGCGGAGGGGTCAGGCTGATGCTGGTTTGGCGGGTACAAATCGTGGCGCTATTTGGCCCATCGGTAACAATGGCGCGGCCAGCACCCAGTGCCAGCAGGGCGGACGCGGCGATATTGCTATCGGAAAATTTTGAATCGCACAGAATTTCAGCCTCGCCCAGATTGACAAATAATGTTGCTTGTGCGGCCTTTAGCGCGCTACGCATTCGGCGGGCTTTTCCCGGCGATGCGGGCACAAAAGAAAGGTCAGCCCCAACTACCGCATCGGATGCGGCCAGTTTTTCCATCACTGAAACCGGAATATTGCCATCAACCACAATCGACCCTTGCCACGGATTTTGCGCACTGGCCAACCGCCCGTCATTCAGGGGTGCCAAAATGCTTTCACCGGCTTTTTCCAGCGAAGCACAATCAGCAATCGCCGCAAAAATATTACCGTCGGGGTGTTCGACCGCCAAATAGGAATCGGTCGGGTCGTCGCATCGGGTTACAAAAGCACAATCCACGCCTTCGGCTTCCAATGCTTTGATCAGGGCGTCGCCCTCGGGGTCATTGCCTATTGCGGTCAGCAATGCGGCTGGCTGGCCTGATCGCACCAGCGCCACCGCCACATTCAAGGCAACCCCGCCCATACGCCGCCGGATTATGCCTGCAATATCGGCCCCGTCCACCATACCGGCGCTGGCGCTGGCGATAATATCCCACAGCGCAGAGCCAATGCACAGAATAGGCCTGTCAGCCATTTTTATCATTCAAATCAAGGGTGTGCTGGCGCAAATATGCAGCCAGACCTTTTGGATCAAGCCCCAGATCAACCATTTCCTGATGTTTGATGGTGTCGCCAACAATCGGCCGTTGATCTGTATTGAGGCTGCGCGCAACCTCGTGCATCAACAACCCCTGACGCAGGGTCGGCGAGCATTGCGCTGCCATCAAATAGCTACGGCTGTTTTGCCCGTGAAAAAACATCGGCGAAACATCGGCTTTGCCGCGCGTAATCAACCGCGACAGGAATGACGTCCATTCATGGTCAACTGCTTTGTCGAAAAATCCCTTGCCATGGGCCACACGGCCGGCGGGGAAAAGAATCAGGCAGCCGCCGGATTTCACATGTTCCAGCGCGTCTTTGCGCACCTTTACGTTTTTGCGAATGGCGTTGTCTTCGTGATCAAACGCCACCGGCAGCATCACGTCGTTAATGTCGGGAACCTTGGCCAGAAACGCCCGTGTCATGATCTTGAAATCAGGGCGGATGCGCGACATGATTGCGCATAAAACCATGCCATCCACCAGCCCGTGCGGGTGATTTGCCACCACAACCAGCGGACCGGTTTTTGGTATTTTATCCTGCATTTCTTGCGAAATATCGGTGCGGATGCGCATGCGGGTCATGGCTTGGGCCCAGAAATCACCGGGCAGGGGTGGTTCTGATTGATGCTTTTTGGCAAGGCGCAGAATTTTCACCCGACCGGTCAGGTTTTCAATCCAGCGGATTACAAAATGTTTACCCGGAGACGGGAAAGAATTCGAGTAACTCAAATCCGCAGGTTTTATCCCGATGAAGCCGTTATTCATACTTTATTATTCTCGCTGCCCTTAAGATTTGCCTTTGGTATCGGTTTCAATGGGCAACGTCATCCGAAAACTTGCTATATTTCAAAAATGAAGCAATTATTCACCTAGGGGCTTGCGCATTGCCCCGTGCTGCTTTAATCGCACGCTCACTATATATCACAGGCAGGGTTTGGGCTGTTTGAGGGAGAAATCCTCAACAGTCCCCCGGTTGGGCACCCGCCCTATCTCCCCTGCCGAGGATTAAACCGGAAAAAGGAATATTCCAATGGCTCTACCAGAGTTCACATTGCGCCAATTGCTTGAAGCAGGCGTTCATTTTGGCCACCAAACCCACCGCTGGAACCCGCTGATGGACCCGTATATCTACGGTTCGCGCAATGGCATCCACATCATGGATCTGACCCAGACCGTGCCGCTGCTTGATGCGGCATTGAATGTTATTCAGCAAACCGTTGCCAAGGGTGGCAGCATTTTGTTTGTCGGCACCAAACGTCAGGCCTCCAAGGCCATTGCCGATGCGGCTGAACGTTCTGCACAGTATTATGTGAACCATCGCTGGTTGGGCGGCATGCTGACCAACTGGAAAACCATTTCGCTGCGCATTGGTGCCTTGAAAGAATATGACGCCAAGCTGGAAAGCGGCGCCGAGGGCATGACCAAAAAAGAACGCCTGAACATGGAACGCCAGCAAGGCAAATTGCAATCCTCGCTGGGTGGTATTCGCGAAATGGGCGGCGTGCCGGACCTGATTTTTGTGATCGACACCAACAAGGAATCACTGGCAATCGCCGAAGCCCGCAAACTGGGCATTCCGGTAATTGCGGTGCTGGATACCAATTCCGACCCGCGCGGCATTGATTATCCTATTCCGGGTAATGACGATGCGGCGCGCTCCATCGCGCTATATTGTGATCTGGTGGCGCGTGCGGCACTGGATGGCATGGCGGCCAATATGGGCGCATCGGGCATTGATCTGGGCGCTATGGACGAAGTGACCGAAGAAGCCGTGGTTGAAGAAGTTGTTGAGGAAGCCAAGGCTGAACCGAAAGCGAAAGCCAAGCCTAAAGCCAAACCTAAAGCTGAACCTAAAGCCGAGGATGCGCCAAAAGCTGAAGCTGAAGCCGAGACCAAAGCCGAAACCAAGGAATAAGGAGAAGCGTAATGGCGATTACTGCAAAACAAGTAAAAGAACTGCGCGACAGTTCCGGCGTTGGCATGATGGATGCCAAAAAAGCCCTGACCGAAACCAATGGCGACATGGAGGCAGCTGTTGATTGGCTCCGCACCAAAGGTCTGGCCAAGGCCGCCAAAAAAGCCGACCGGATTGCTGCCGAAGGCTTGGTTGGCGTTACGGTTGAAAACGGCGTTGGTGTCGTTGTCGAGATCAATTCCGAGACAGATTTTGTTGCCAAAAATGCTGAATTCCAGGAAATGGTGCGTGGCATTACCGCCGCAGCCGTTGGTGTTTCCGACATTGACGCGCTAAAAGCAGCACCGTTGAACGGCAAAACCGTGCAAGACGTTGTAAATGACAAAATCGCCACGATTGGCGAAAATATGTCAGTGCGCCGTGTGGCCAGCCTTTCGGGCGATGTTGTTGCAGCTTATGTGCATAACGCGGCTGCGGATGGCATGGGCCAAATCGGTGTTTTGGTGGCGCTTGAAGGTGGCAACGCTGACATCGCACGCCAAATCGCTATGCATGTTGCAGCGACCAATCCGTCAGCCTTGTCAGTGGATGATCTGGACCAAGCCATTGTCGAGCGTGAAAAAGCGGTTCTGACCGAACAAGCCCGCGAATCCGGCAAGCCCGAAGCCATCATTGAAAACATGATCAAAGGCCGCATGAACAAATTTTATGAAGAAGTCACGCTTCTGAAACAGAAATTTGTCATTGACCCTGATGTGAATGTTGAAACCGCAGCCAAAAACGCAGGCGCAACCGTCACCGGTTTTGTGCGTTTCGGGGTTGGCGACGGCATCGAGAAAAAGGTTGAGGATTTTGCAGCCGAAGTGGCAAAAACCATGGGCGGCTAACGCAACCCAAATCAATTTTGAAAGGCCTGTGTGAATTTGCACGGGCCTTTTTTATGGCCAAAGTTTCTCTCCCGCGCTGCGCTTGGGCATGGCCTCGCTACGCTCGGAGCCCCGCTGCGTGCGCAGCATTAGGTAAATCGTTAACCTTTGGTGGTATTTTCAAAACCCTGCCAGATGAGGCCCGGTCGAAACAATGAAAACCGGGTCGAACGGGAAATTCGCGTCGGGCATATTATCTAACATTTGTGTTGCTGTCATAGCCACACATCAAGACCGCCCTGACAAATATTCCTGCAACAGGGCATTTAACCGACGCGAATACCCGTTTTTCCGGTGCTGCCTTTCCCGTGCAGCAAACATAGAAAGACCCGATAAAAGGCGCAGTCAAAGGCTGATCGTCAAATTTTGCGTGCAAAAAATCGCGCTTCTTTGTTGTAAAAATACTCCGGGGTGAATTGCCGAATGGCAAGAGGGGCAGGGCCCCTAATTATACAAAAGGCTTTCCATCCCCTCAAACGGTCGAAAGCTCTCAGCGCGGGCATTATTCCATGGCACCTGATAGTTTTCCTCAACCGGCACACCGTCAATCAAGGCATTCGGCGGCATGGTCAGATATATCTTGGCACCCGATAAGGTCTCACCGCTTTTCTGCCTTACCATCAAGTGCTTAGGCTGTAATTCAAACGGAGAGCCAAGCCCCGCCGCCCCGACAATTTCGGCCACAGCTTTCAATGTGTTTCTATGAAACCCCGCCACACGCCGCGATTTGCTGTCTACATTTAACGCCCGTTGGCGCAGCCTGTCCTGGGTTGCAACCCCGACAGGGCAGTGGTTTGTATGGCAGGCCTGCGCCTGAATACAGCCAATGGCAAACATAAATCCGCGCGCCGAATTCACCCAATCGGCCCCCAGCGCATAGACCCGCGCCAGATCATAAGCGGTTACCAATTTACCGGCTGCACCAATTTTAATCTGGTCGCGTAACCCCGCGCCGATCAGGGTGTTGACCACAAAGCTAAGCCCCTCGATCAGCGGCATGCCGATATGGTTGGCAAATTCCAGCGGTGCCGCACCTGTGCCGCCTTCCTTGCCATCGACCACGATAAAATCAGGCACAATGCCGGTTTCGATCATGGCCTTGACTATGCACATAAATTCCCGCCGGTGACCAACGCACAGCTTGAATCCAACCGGTTTACCACCGGATAACTCGCGTAGTTCGGCAATGAAATTTACAAATTCCAGCGGTGTGGAAAATTTGTTATGGGTGGCCGGAGAAAGGCAATCAACCCCCATGGGAATGCCGCGCGCCTCGGCGATCTCGCTGGATATTTTGGCCGCAGGCAACATGCCGCCATGGCCGGGTTTAGCACCTTGGGACAGCTTGATTTCTATCATTTTTACCTGCGGGTTGGCGGCTTGTTTGGTGAAATTCTCGGGGCTGAATTCACCCTTGTCATCCCGACAGCCAAAATAGCCGCTGCCGATTTCATAGATCAAATCACCGCCACCATTGCGATGATGCACCGAAATGCCGCCCTCGCCGGTATCATGGGCAAAACCACCGGCTTTGGCACCTTTGTTAAGTGCCGAAATGGCATTGGCACTTAAGGCGCCAAAGCTCATGGCGGAAATGTTGAAAATCGAGGCTTCATAAGGTTGCTTACACTGGTCATTGCCAATTTTCACCCGAACATCCCATGGTAAATCGGTGCGCGCCAGCACCGAATGGGTGATCCATGAATAGCCCGCCGCATACACATCCATCTTTGTGCCAAAGGGTCGTTTGTCCTCCGCACTTTTTGAGCGTTGATAGACAATGGCGCGATCATCCCGCGAAAACGGTTCTTTGTCGCCGTCACTTTCTAGCAGGTATTGCCTGATTTCGGGGCGAATGCTTTCCATGATCCAGCGTAGATGTGCCAGGATTGGATAGTTGCGCAATAAAGCATGTTTTTCCTGTCGCAAATCACGCACACCCACCAGCGCGAAAAAGCCGAAAAATACAAAACTTATCCAGAAATACGGCCAGAAAACCGCCAAAATTGCCGAGATCACGGTTAGGCCTACCGCAACTGCAAAAGTTGTATATCTTATCATATCAGTCCCCAAGTTTCTTACAGTTTAAGTATGCTTTGGTTAACAGTCGATTCCTAATCCACATTTCCCACAAAACAGTGAAGGAATTTTGAACATAAGTGTAATCCAGCCGACATTGCCTATTAACCATTGAAATGCCGCGCGAATTACGCCAAAAAACCCCAACAGCCAAACAGGAGAATCGCATGACGGATGGGGACAACACCGCCAAACCGAAATATAAGCGTGTGCTTATCAAAATTTCCGGTGAGGCATTGATGGGTGACACCCAGTTTGGCCTCCACCCCCCCACCGTTGAACGAATCGCTTCCGAAATTAAAAAGGTCCATGACCACGGCGTCGAGATTTGTCTGGTGATTGGTGGCGGCAATATTTTTCGTGGCATGGCAGGTTCAGCGCAGGGTATGGAGCGCACCACCGCTGATTATATGGGGATGCTTGGCACCATCATGAATGCATTGGGCATGCAAGGCGCGCTGGAATCGCTGGGCGTATTCACAAGGGTGATTTCCGCCATTCCGATGGATCAGGTATGCGAGCCTTACATTCGTCGCCGCGCCGTGCGGCACCTTGAAAAAGGCCGCGTGTGCATATTTGCCGCCGGCACCGGCAACCCTTATTTTACCACCGATACCGCCGCCACGCTGCGGGCCAGCGAGATGTCTTGCGAGGCTATGTATAAAGGCACGCAGGTCGACGGCATTTATGACAGTGATCCAAAAACCAACCCCGACGCCAAACGCTATGATCAGGTTACCTATGACGAGGTTTTGCAAAAGAACCTCAAGGTCATGGATGCCTCGGCAATTGCATTGGCGCGGGATAACAAAATGCCGATAATTCTGTTTGATTTGAACGCCCCCGAGGGGCTGGTTGGAATTTTATCTGGCAAAGGCAATTTTACCACGGTAATACCAAGTTAAAGGAGAGTGCCGATGTCTGATGATATTGAAATTGATATTGACGCAATTATAAAACGCATGGACGGGGCGCTTAGTTCGCTCAAACATGATTTTTCCACGCTGCGCACAGGGCGGGCCTCGGCCAGCATGCTCGATACGATTATGGTGGATGCATATGGCGCCATGACGCCGATCAGCCAGGTTGCCACCATCAACGTGCCGGAATCGCGCATGTTATCGGTAAATGTCTGGGATAAGGGGCTGGTGATTGCGGTGGACAAAGCCATCCGTAATTCGGGCCTTGGCATCAACCCTGTGATGGATGGCACATTTTTACGTATTCCCATTCCGGAACTGAACGAAGAGCGCCGAACAGAGCTGTCAAAGGTTGCCGGAACCTATGCCGAAAACGCCCGTATTTCCGTGCGCAATGTGCGGCGTGACGGTATGGACCAGATCAAAAAAGCCAAATCTGACGGCATGGGTGAAGACGACGAAAAAATCTGGCAAGACGAAGTGCAGGAAGTCACCGACAAGCTGATAAAATCCATTGATGCGGCTTTGGAAGCCAAACAAGCCGAAATTATGCAGGTTTAGGTAATGGCAAATTCACGCGCTGTTCGCGGCACCACTTCTGCGCGCCATGTGGCGATGATTATGGATGGCAATGGCCGCTGGGCGGTTGAGCGCGGCCAGCCGCGTTTGCTTGGCCATAAACGCGGCGTTGAAACCGTGCGTGAAATCGTGAAATCCTGCCCCGATCTGGGGGTCACGCATCTGACCATGTTTGCTTTTTCAACCGAAAACTGGAAACGCTCCAAAACCGAAGTATCGGGCCTGATGCTGTTGCTGCGCCGTTATATCCAGAAAGAAATCGCCGACCTGATCGACAAAGGCATCCGGTTGCGGTTTATCGGCCGCAAAGACCGGGTTGAAAAAGGTCTGCGCGCCTTGATGGAAAGCGCGGAAAAGCGCACCGAGCATAATAATAAACTGCACCTGACCATCGCCATTGATTACGGCGGGCGCGATGAAATGACCCGGGTAATGCAAGGCATTGCTGTCGATATCGCCGCCAGAAAGCTGACCCCTGCGGATGTTTCCGAGGCCCTGATTTCCAGCCGCCTTGATACCTTTGATCTGCCCGATCCCGATCTGGTGATCCGCACCTCGGGCGAATGCCGGACCTCTAATTTTCTGCTCTGGCAGACCGCTTATGCGGAATATGAATTTGTCGATGTGAACTGGCCGGATTTCACCCCGGAAATATTTGGCCAGATGCTGGAAAATTTCATGTTGCGTGATCGCCGGTTTGGCGCGGTGGCTAAATGAGTGAAACCGGCAAATTTACCGACCTGACCCTACGGATTATTTCCGGCGTGGTGCTGGCATCTGTGGCTTTGGTGGTTTTTTACACTGGCGGAAACGGGGTTTGGTTGCTGCTTGGCGTGGCTGGTTCGTTGATGAGCTGGGAATATCGCCGCATGATGTTGCCCGAGGTTTCGCTGAAAGATCCCGGGCTTTGGCTGATGGTTGCGGGCTGTTTTGCTGCCGTAATTACCACAAATTTGTTTAATCTGTGGTGGGCGTTTATTCCGCTGGTTGCAGCGGCAGTGGGCATATGGGGCATTCGTCATAAACGCCCGATCTGGATATCGCTTGGCTTTTTATATATCGCATTTCCGATGGCAGCATTGGTGTATATTCGCGCCGAAATGGGCTTGGCAACGGTGCTGTGGTTGATTGCCGTAGTGGTGGCCAGCGATGTTGGCGGTTATTTTGTCGGACGACAGGTTGGCGGGCCTAAATTATGGCCAGCCATCAGCCCCAAAAAAACATGGTCCGGCACGGTGGGCGGCTGGTTATTGGCGTTGGTAGTCGGGTTTATCTATGCGCTTGCCGTTGACGGAATATCCATTGGTATATTGGGCTTAAGCTTTGGGCTGGCTATGGCTGCACAGGCAGGCGATTTGGCCGAAAGCTGGATCAAGCGCCGCCAAGGGGTCAAAGATGCAAGCAACCTTATTCCCGGCCATGGTGGTTTGCTGGATCGTTTTGACGGGCTAATGGCGGCAACCACGGTCTTTATGATCTTGCAAATATTCTAAAACCTATGCGCAGAAAAATCAGCATTTTTGGCGCCACGGGTTCTATCGGGCAAAACACCGTTGATCTTGTTCAACGCCAGGGCGGCGCGGAAAATTACAATATTATTGCCCTGAGCGGTGCTGCAAATGTGGCCCTGCTGGCGCAACAAGCCATTGCTTTACAAGCCGATATAGCCATTACCGCCTTGCCGGAAAAATTACCCGAATTGCAGGCATTGTTACAAAATACCGGAATTGAATCCGCTGCTGGCGCTGATGCAATCGCTGAATCTGCCGCGCGTGAAATTGACTGGGCGATGTCGGCAATTGTCGGCGCGGCGGGCTTGAACGCATCGCTGGGCATTGCGCGCCAAGGCGCAACATTGGCGCTGGCCAATAAGGAAAGCATTGTTTGCGCCGGTGAATTGCTGTTACGGGAATGCAGCAAAAACAACGCCACTTTGCTGCCGGTCGATAGCGAACATTCAGCGATTTTTCAGGCATTGCAAGGCGCAAAACCGGAAACGCTGGAACGCATCATTCTAACCGCATCGGGTGGCCCGTTCAAAGACCACAGCCTTGCCGGGATGCACTCCGTAACCCCTGCACAGGCCGCCGCGCATCCTAAATGGAAAATGGGCAAACGGATTTCCATCGATAGCGCCACAATGTTTAACAAGGCATTGGAAGTCATTGAGGCAAAACATCTTTTTTCCTGCAAACCTGATCAAATCGAAGTCATAATCCACCCGCAATCCATTATTCATTCCATGGTGGGTTTTAGCGACGGGGCGATGCTGGCCCATTTGGGCAGCCCCGATATGCGCGGCCCGATCGGCTATGCGCTGAATTTCCCCAACCGCAATCCGCTGCCGCTGGCGCGGCTTGATTTTGCCAAACTGGCACGGCTTGATTTTGCGGCACCGGATATTACCCGTTTTCCCGCCCTGCGGCTGGCGTATCGCGTGCTGGAAACCGGCGGCCTGTCGGGCGCGGTATTTAATGCTGCCAAAGAAGCCGCGATGGATGCCTTTCTGGCGGGTAAAACCGGATTTCTGGATATGGCCATGCTGGTTGAAAAAGCCCTTGATGACCCATATCTAAATGAACAAATCGCCGGAGACGTGTTTTCGCTGAACGCCATCACCGATATTGATCTGGCAGCACGCCAATTTGTTAATGCTCTAATCACAAACGGATAATTTATGAATCTTATCTCGCAAATCCCTATCTTTGGAAATCCGATTGTTATCGTGATTGCCTTTGTTATTGTTATCGGAGTGGTGATTTTTGTGCATGAATACGGCCATTATATCGTCGGGCGCTGGCGGGGCATCCATGCGGAAACTTTTTCGCTGGGCATTGGTCCGGTGATTTACAGCCGCACTGATAAACGCGGCACCCGTTGGCAAATTGCCGCCATTCCGCTGGGGGGCTATGTTAAATTTTTGGGGGATCGAAACGCTAGCAGCCAGCCAGATCATGAGGCCGTGGCAGGCATGAACGCCTATGACCGCCGCCGCAGCTTTCCTGCTGCCAGCGTGTTTAGCCGGACATTAACAGTGCTAGCGGGACCAGCGGCCAATTTCATCCTGTCGATTGTTTTGTTTGCCGGCCTGATCATGTGGCAGGGTTTTTTGGTTGATCAGCCGACATTTGGTAAAATTTCCAACCTGCCAACCGAAGTGCCGGTGCAGGAGGGGGATGAAATTGTTGAACTAAACGGCTTGCCGGTGGCCAGCTATGAGGATCTTACAACGGCCATGGCCGCACGCAATGGCGATGGCTATATGGACATTGTTGTGGCGCGCGATGGCACGTTGATCAGTCTGAATGTCCCCAGTTTTGAAATGCCGCTGGTTTCGTCAATTGTGCCGCTTTCTGCTGCGGAAAAAGCCGGGATGATGCCGGGGGACTTTATTCTGAAAATCGGCGACATTGTCCCGTCTTCTTTTTCCGATCTGGTCACACAGATCATCAAGGCACAAGAAACCGAAATCACCCTGACCGTCTGGCGCGATGGTAACGAGGTAATTATCAACATCACCCCTGAAATTGTTGATGTGATCAACGATGATGGCACGGTTTCGCAAATTCCGCGTTTGGGGGTTTCGGGGGGCACTTATTTTGTTGGCGCCACCGAAACACCGCCAATTTGGGAGGCCGCATGGTTTGGCGTAGAGCGCACTTATGGCACCATCACCCAGTCGCTGGATGTGATCGGTCTGATCTTTGCGGGCGAAATCAGCCCAAAGACCCTGCAAGGGCCGGTGGGCATTGCCCAGATATCCGGCGCGGTGGTGAAACAAAGTGTGCTGACTTTTATCAGTTTAATAGCAATCATCTCTACCTCCATAGGATTGCTCAATCTTTTCCCGATTCCGATTCTTGATGGTGGGCATTTACTGACCTATTTATACGAGGCAGTGCGCGGCCAGCCGCCAAGCCCCGCCTTTCTTAATGTTTTCATGTCAATTGGACTCGCGTTGGTGCTGTTTTTGATGGTATTCACGTTCTATAACGACATCATGCGGCTGTTTTCCGCGTGAATATCGACCGGAAAAATCCGGCGAGATGCAACAAGGCGGAATATTATGTGTGCAAAATTGGTTAAAGAAAATCCTCTAAAGCCTTTATTAACCTCTATTTATTTAGGACTGGCGGCAAGTATTGCCATCACCACAATTCCGTCAATTGCATCTGCACAGGTTTCGGGGCGATTCTCTGCCATTCTGGTGGTTGGCAATCAAACCCTGCCCGGCGAAACCGTAATTGCGTTTTCGGGCATTGATCTGACCCAAAACCTTAGCGCCGCCGATATTAACGAAGCCTTGCGCCGCCTTTACGCATCCGGCCTGTTTGCCGATGTTGATATTCGCGCTGCTGCCGGCCGTTTGATCATCACGGTGGTTGAAAACCAGACCATTGGCATTGTCAATTTTGAGGGCAATCGCAGCTTTTCCGACGCAGAGCTGGCCGGCTTGGTAACCTCGCAGGCCCGCCGGCCGCTGGACCGTGCCACCATCGAATCAGATGCGCGTAAAATTGCCCAGCTTTACACCCAGTCTGCCCAGTTTACCGCGCAGGTCACCCCCGTTATTATTCAACTGCCCGATGGCCGTGCCAATCTGGTTTTTGAGGTCACCGAAGGTCGGGTAAATCGTGTTGAAAGCGTCAATTTTGTCGGCAATTCGCAATTTTCCGACCGGCGTTTGCGGCGGGTTATTCCAACCAGCGAATCCGGTTTTCTGAATTTCCTGTATAATTCCGATAATTTCAGCATTGAACGCGCCAATGCCGACCGTGCGGCCTTGTTGGAATTTTACCGCGACCGTGGCTATGTGGATGTTGACGTGCGCTCCAGCCTGTCGGAATTTGCGCTGGATCGCGACGGATTTTTCCTGACCTATTCGGTAAACGAGGGTGCTTCTTACGATTTTGGCAATACCTCTGTTTCCACCGAACTGGCCGGTGTTGATGCTGCCCAATTTGAACGGCTGGTGCGGATACGGGCAGGGCGAATTTACAAGGCTTCCAAGGTCGAAGACGCCATAGACGCGATCGAGGCCGAGGCAACCCGCTTGGGCCTGCCATTTTTACGCGCAGTGCCACGGGTAACCAAAAATGAATCCGACGGCACCATTGATATTAATTTTATGCTGGTAAACGGCCAGCGGCTTTATGTGGAACGCATTGATATTCGCGGCAATTCCCAAACCCTTGACCGGGTGATCCGGCGCGAATTCGATATGGCCGAGGGTGATGCCTTTAACCCGCGCAAAATGCGCGAAGCCGAGGCCGCATTGCGCCGTTTGCGGTTCTTTTCCAACTTGTCGGTGCGGGTGCGCGAAGGCGCCACAGCCGAAACCGCGATTATTGAGGTCGATGTCGAGGACACCTCGACCGGATCATTCAATTTTGGCGCAGGTTTTTCCACCGATTCAGGCTTATCTGCAAATTTCAGCATTACCGAAAGAAACTTTCTCGGGCGCGGACAACGGTTTGCGTTTTCGGTTGATTATGGCCAAGCCTCGCAATCTATCAGCTTTGGCTTTACCGAACCCGCCTTGTTTGACCGTGATTTATCGGTCGGATTCGATGTGTATTACCGCTCGGCGGATCGCAGCGAATCTTCGTATCAGACCACCTCTATCGGGCTGGAACCCAAAATGTCATTTCCCTTGGGCGAAGATTCACGGGCGACAATCGGTTACCGGCTTACCAGTGTTGAAATTCGCGATACCACGCCGGATACTTCGATCCTGATTGTTGAAAGCACGGAAGTTACCTCGGCGATTTCCTTTGGTTTTACCATGGATAAACGCGATTCCTCGTTCGACCCGACCAGCGGTTATATTTTGCGGCTGAATACCGAATATGCAGGCCTTGGCGGCAGCACCCAGTTTTCAAAAACTACCGCGCGGTTAAAGGGCTATTTCAACCTGTTTGACGAAGCCATGATCCTGTCTGCCGATCTTGAAGGCGGGGCAATGTTTATGCTGGATGGCAGCGATTCCCGCATTACCGACCGGTTTTTCCTTGGTGGGCAAAGCTTCCGTGGTTTCTCGGTTGGCGGTCTTGGACCACGCGATAATGACGGGCTGTTGGTGAATGATTCACTTGGCGGTAACTTCTACGCGGTGGCGCGGCTTGATGCCTCTTTCCCGCTGGGCCTGCCCGAAGATCTGGGCATTCGCGGCGGTGTATTCCTTGACGCCGGTTCGGTTTGGGGCATGGATGGCGCACCGGTTGGCAATAGCGGCCTGATTGACACATCGGCGCAGTTGCGCGCCACGGCGGGGGTTGCGCTTTACTGGAATACCCCGATCGGACCCTTGGTATTTAACTGGTCCAATCCGTTCCTGAGCGTCGCAGGGGATGAAACCCAAACCTTTAGCGTGACCGTTAAAACCGGATTCTAGCCGAGGATAGCATGATTTTTCGGGTTATTCTTATTACATTGCTTAGCCTTTATGGCTCTGTCAGCGTGGCGCAGTTTCAAACCCTGCGTTCCGGCAGCATATTGATTCTGGACCAGCCATCATTGTTAACCCGATCAAAACTCGGGCAGGCAATTTTGCAACTGGAACAATCCGAACAGGCCGCAATTCTTGAGGCCGCGCATCTTGTCACCCGGGAATTAGAGGCCGAAGAGGCCGAATTAACCCGGCAAAGACCCACCCTGACAAACGAGGAATTCAGGGTTTTGGCTGATGCATTCAACGACAAAGCCGAAGCAGCACGGGCCTCGCAAAATGCCATAGACGCCGCACAACTGGCACGGGTCGAAAGCCGCCGTCGGGCATTTTTTCAATTCATCGGGCCGCAATTGGCGGAAATGATGCAAAAATTTGGCGCATCCGCCATATTTGAACGTCGATCAGTGCTGTTATTTGACAAGAATCTGGATATAACCCAAGAAACAATTGCCTTGCTGGATGCAGCATACGAAGAAAACCCCGATATGATAGATCTGGGCAACTAAACAGGAAGAAATATGGCTGACGTAGAATACGACCAAACCCCTTTTGATCTGGATATCCATCAGGTCAAAACCCTGATTCCGCATCGGTTTCCGTTTCTGTTTATTGACAAAATGAAAGACGTGGTGCTGGGAAAAAGTGCGATTGGCATCAAGAATATTTCGGTGAATGAACAGATTTTCCAAGGCCATTTCCCTAGCAAACCGGTGTTTCCCGGGGTGCTGATTATCGAGGCCATGGCCCAATCCGCATCGGCATTGGTGGTAAAAACCCTTGATCTGGCTGAGGTCGAACCGTTGGTTTATTTCATGTCGATGGATAAAACCAAGTTTCGTAAACTGGTTGAACCCGGCGATATTCTGGAATTGCATGTCACAGTATTGCGCCATCGTGGCAAGGTCTGGAAGTTCTGGGGCGAAGGCAAGGTTGATGGTAAAATCGTTGCCGAAAGCGAATTTTCGGCAATGCTAATCGTGCCCAAAGACCAATAAATGATGGCGATTGACCCAACCGCAAATATTCACAAAACCGCGATTATCGAACAAGGCGCCCGAATTGGCGCCGGCTGTTTTATCGGTGCGTTTTGCATGGTTGGCCCAGAGGTTACGCTGGGCCAGAACGTAACCCTGCGCAGCCATGTTGTGGTTGAGGGCAACACTGAAATTGGCGATGACACCACTATTTGGCAATTTGCCTCGGTTGGTTCGCAGCCCCAGGATTTGAAATTTGACGGCGAAAAAACCCGTTTGCGGATTGGCAAACGCAACATGATCCGCGAAAGCGTTTCGATCAATCCGGGCACGCTGGGCGGCGGTGGTATTACGGTGATTGGCGATGATTGTCTGCTGATGCTGGGCAGCCATGTGGGCCATGATTGCCATGTCGGCAACAAGGTTGTGATGGCCAATCATGTGTCGCTTGCCGGTCATGTCAGCATTGGTGACAGCGCGATTTTGGGCGGTATGGTTGGTGTGCATCAACATTGCCGCATTGGAAAATCCGCCATTATCGGTGCGCTTTGTATGGTGACAGCAGATGTTATCCCCTATGGATCTGTGGTTTCCGAACGGGCCGGTTTGGCGGGGCTGAACCTGATTGGCCTGAAACGTGCGGGTATGGAGCGCAGTCAAATCCATGCTTTGCGCGCTGCGTTTTCGGATATTTTTGATGGCAGTGATAATTTGAAATCCCGCGCCGAAAAGGTGCAGGCGGCAAGCGCTGATATTCCGGCAATTCAGGAAATCACCACGTTTATTCTGGGTGAAACCAACCGTTCTTTTTGCACCCCCAAGGAAAAATAAATGGCATTTGACCCAAAGGGCAAAATTGCAATTATTGCCGGTAACGGGGTTTTGCCGCGCTTGCTAACCGAAGAATGCATTCGCCTCGATCTGCCCTATGTCATTGTTTTATTTGAAGGCATTTCGCCCGATTGGGCCAAAAACCATCCGGTTCAGCCTGCTATTTTCGAAAAGCCGGGCCGTTTGTTCAAAGCATTGCGCAAAGCCGGCGTTAGCCAGATCACCATGGCGGGGGGCATGGGGCGGCCACAGCTTAACCCTTTGCGCTTTGATTCCACCGGATTGCGGCTGGCACCGGTGGTAATGAATGCCTTGAAAAAAGGCGATGGCGATACCCTGTCGGTGGTTGCCGCCTTGTTCGAGGCCGAGGGCTTTAACGTGGTCGGGGCACATCATTTGCTGGAATCACTGCTGGCCCCAAGCGGTGTGCTGACCAAAGCCAGCCCCTCGGACGAGGACCAAAGCGATATTTCGCGCGCCATTGAAATTGTCACAGCACTTGGCCACGCGGATGTAGGGCAGGGCGCGGTGGTGGCCCAAGGCATTTGTCTGGGGCTGGAAAGCATTCAGGGCACTGACGCCATGTTGCAATTCGTGGCCGCAAACCCGCACCGTTTGCCCGATAAAAATGGTGCCAAAGGCATTTTGCTAAAAGCCCCCAAGCCGGGGCAGGATTGGCGCACCGATCTTCCGGCAATCGGGCCGGATACGTTTGCGCTGGCCGCCAAAGCCGGATTGGCAGGCGTGGTTGTGCAGGCGGGTGGCGCGCTTATTCTGGGGTTGGATGAAACCATTGCAGCGGCGGATGATCTGGGGCTGTTTTTGCTTGGTAGGCCGGAATAATGGCCGAAAGCCTGACGGTATTTTTAGTTGCGGGCGAAGCCTCGGGTGATCGTCTGGGGGCGGCTTTGATGGCGGGGCTGGTGCAAACCTATGACGGGAAAATCAATTTTATCGGGGTTGGTGGCCCTTTGATGCAGGCGCAAGGCTTGGTCAGCAATTTTCCGATACATGAATTATCGCTGTTTGGATTGCTGGAAATAATTCCAAAATACCGGCAGCTGAAACGCCGCCTGAACCAAACTGTTGATTCGGTTATTACCGCCAAACCCGATATTCTGATCACCATCGACAGCCCCGGTTTTTGCCTGCGGCTGGCGGCTGCGGTGCGCGGTAAAATCACGGCGCCAGCGGTGCATTATGTGGCACCATCGGTCTGGGCATGGCGGCCAAAACGCGCCAGGGAAATGGCGGCACATGTTGATCATGTGCTGGCATTGCTGCCCTTTGAACCCCCCTATATGCAGGCTGCGGGTATGAGCTGTGATTTTGTCGGCCATCCGGTGGTGGCAGAACAGCAACCTTCAAAAGCCGAAATTCTGGAGTTTCGCGAAACCCATGGGCTGGGTGGTGATGACCGGTTGATCACCATTTTGCCCGGGTCAAGAAGCAGCGAAATAAAACGCCTGTCGCCGATCTTTTTTGAAACCGCCCTAAGGGTGCAAAAACAGGTGCCAAATGTCAGATTTGCTATCCCGATTGCGTCTCAACATGTGGCTGAACCGCTTAAGGCGCAGCTTGAAACCGCTGGCCTAAACGTCATTTTGCTTAACCCCGAGGGTATTTCACCCGACGAAGCCGCCAAACAGAAACGTATTTGTTTTGCTGCATCGGAACTGGCTTTGGCAGCATCCGGCACCGTTTCAATAGAACTAGCCGCCGCAGGGGTGCCGATGGTGATTGGTTATAAGGTTAATCCGGTTTCGGCATGGATCATGCAACGCGCCATGCTGGCACCATCCTTTACGCTGGTGAATTTGCTAACCGAAACCAAAGCCGTGCCGGAATTTCATTCAGCAGCGTGCAATGCCGATAACCTGAGCCGCGAAATGCTGAACCTGTTGCAAGATCAAACTGCGCGGGAAAATCAGATTGCCATCGGCCAGCAGGCGATTGATGCGCTGGGACGGGGCGGTGAAGACCCGGGGCTGCGGGCGGCAAAATCGGTTTTGGCACAGTTGAAATAAAAACGCCGGGGTCTGGCCCCGGCGTTAAAGCGTTTCCAGTTCTTGTTGAAAAAGATTCATCGCAATTCGCGTTTGAGCAAAGCGAAAGGCAGTGAATTGCGATTCAATATGAACTGGAAACGCCATTTTGATACTAGCGGTTTTCTACATCCACATAATCGCGGAAGGTCTCGCCGGTATATAGCTGGCGCGGGCGGCCGATTTTCTGGGTCGGGTCGGAAATCATTTCTTTCCACTGGGCAATCCAGCCCACGGTGCGCGCCAATGCAAAAATCGGCGTGAACATCGAGGTCGGGAACCCCATCGCATCCAGAATAATACCGGAATAGAAATCCACATTCGGATACAGTTTTTTCTCAATGAAATAAGGGTCATTAAGCGCAATACGTTCCAATTCCTTGGCCACTTGCAGGGTCGGATTATTTTCAACCCCCAGCAGGGCCAGCACTTCGTCAGCCGATTCTTTCATTACCTTGGCGCGGGGGTCAAAGTTTTTGTAAACGCGGTGGCCAAAGCCCATCAGGCGGAACGGATCAGATTTATCTTTGGCGCGGGCGATATATTCAGGAATGCGGTCCACGGTGCCGATTTCGCGCAACATGCTTAACGCAGCCTCGTTTGCACCGCCATGGGCCGGCCCCCAAAGGCAGGCAACACCGGCTGCAATACAGGCAAACGGATTGGCCCCCGAAGAACCGGCAAGCCGCACGGTCGAGGTGGATGCGTTTTGTTCATGATCCGCATGCAGCGTAAAAATCCGGTCCATGGCGCGGGAAAGAATCGGGTCAACCACATAAGGTTCGGCAGGCACTGCAAAACACATGTTCAGGAAATTGGACGCATAATCCAGATCATTCTGCGGATAAACAAACGGCTGGCCAATGGAATATTTATAAGCCCAAGCGGTGATGGTCGGGATTTTGGCAATAAGCCGGATCGAGGCAATCTCGCGTTGCTCGGGGTCATTGATATCGGTCGAATCGTGATAAAACGACGACAAAGCCCCAACCACACCACAAACAATAGCCATCGGATGCGCATCTCGACGAAAGCCACGGAAAAAATGGCCCATTTGGTCATGCAGCATGGTATGGCGCGTGACGCGCTGCACAAAATCGGTCAATTTTGCAGCATCGGGTAATTCGCCATAAAGCAGCAGGTAACACACCTCAAGAAAATGGGATTTTTCGGCAAGCTGGTCAATGGGATAACCGCGATACAGCAATTCGCCTTTGGCCCCGTCAATAAACGTAATCGCGGAATCACATGCCGCGGTAGAGGTAAAGCCCGGGTCATAGGTAAACACATCCGCCTGCGCGTAAAGCTTTGAAATGTCGACCACATCCGGCCCCACACTTGGGGAATAAACCGGTAAATCAAATTCTTTGCCATCAAGGGACAGTTTTGCTGTGGATTTTACGTCATGCGTCATATTTTGACCTTTCCCGCGCTTTCGCGCTGTTCTTTTGCGGTGTTAACCGCGACAGGCCCGATCAGACACTAACGGCAAACCGCGTGTTTTCAGGTAGAGACATCCTCTAACCGGGCGATTGTTTCTTGCCTGCCCAGCGTGACCATCATGTCAAAAACGCTGGGTGACACGGTGCGCCCCGTAAGGGCAGCCCGCAGAGGCTGTGCGATTTGGCCAAGTTTCATGTCTTCGGCTTGGGCAAAATCACGAATTTCAGCCTCTAGAAATTCTGTGTCCCACGTAACATCTCGCAACCGCGAAGTCAAACGATTCAGCATACCACGGGATACCGTATTAAGCAGCGGTGCGGCTTTTGCATCGGGCTTAAAGGGGCGTTCAGACATGAAAAAATGCGCCATTTCAAGAAGTTCGGGGAATATCTTTGCGCGGGCCTTTAACATATCCATATTATCCTGAAAAAGTGTTTTCTGGGCTTCAGTTAGCAATGGCTGTTGCTGCGATGCAACATAATCGGCGATTTCCTCGGTTAAAACCGCATTATCCATGGCGCGAATATGCTGGCCAGAAAGATTGCCAAGCTTTTTGAAATCAAATCGCGCAGGGGATTTACCCATGGATTTGAACCCGAACCATTCAATCGCCTGTTCGGTGGTGAAAAATTCATCGTTACCATGGCTCCAGCCCAGTCGCGCCAGATAATTGCGCATGGCACAGGCCGGATAGCCCATATCACGATATTCCTCGACCCCGAGCGCGCCGTGGCGCTTGGACAGTTTTTTGCCATCATCGCCGTGAATCATCGGCACATGGGCAAAAACCGGAATATCCCAGCCCATGGCTTGGTAAATCAGGGCTTGGCGCGCGGCATTGGTCAGGTGATCATCGCCGCGAATAACATGGGTGACCGCCATATCATGGTCATCAACCACCACCGCCAGCATATAGGTTGGCGTGCCGTCCGAGCGCAGCAAAACCAGATCATCCAGAGTTTCGTTTTTCCAGGAAATCTTGCCCTGAACCTGGTCCTCAATCACGGTTTCGCCGGTTTTAGGTGCTTTTAACCGCACCACAAAAGGCAGGTCCGGCGT
>JAKITE010000015.1 GCA_021648225.1 Paracoccaceae bacterium | reverse complement strand
ATCTCTCGCGCCAAAACCATTGGCTTTGACGATTATGGCTATGAAGATTTCCCCGTAACATTCTGGGACCTGTTCGGCGAAAAAGGCCATCCTGTGCGCACCACCATTTCGGAAATGGGGCCGCTTTTGCTGTCGCGCCTGCTGGAACTTTCCGAGGCCCAAGAGGGCGTTTTGAATATCGCGTTTCGCATGGCGGACGAACAAGGCATGTTGTTGTTGGACCTGAAAGACCTGCAATCCCTGCTGGTTTGGCTGGGCGAAAACGCCAGCGATATCGGCCTGCGTTATGGCAATATTTCCAAAGCCTCCATCGGGGCGATCCAGCGGCGGCTTTTGGTGCTTGAAAACCAGGGCGCAGCCCGGTTTTTTGGCGAACCGGCTTTGCAACTGGAAGACATGATCGCCACCACAGCTGATGGTCGGGGCAGGGTGAATATTCTGGCGGCAGACCGTTTGATGTCCTCACCGCGTCTATACGCCACCTTTTTGCTTTGGCTGTTATCGGAGCTGTTTGAGAACCTGCCCGAGGTCGGCGACCCCGACAAACCGAAATTTGTGTTCTTTTTTGACGAGGCGCATTTGTTATTTGACGATGCCCCCAAAGCCATGATCGACAAGGTCGAACAGGTGGCAAGATTAATCCGGTCCAAAGGCGTCGGGGTTTATTTTGTTACTCAGCAGCCCGATGATGTGCCGTCGGATATTCTGGGCCAATTGGGCAATCGGGTGCAACACGCGTTGCGGGCCTATACGCCGCGTGATCAAAAAGCCCTGCGCGCTGCCGCCGAGACCTTTCGCCCCAATCCTCAATTTGACACCGAAACCGCGATTAAAGAGGTGGGTGTGGGTGAGGCGGTTGTTTCCTTTCTGATGAAAAAAGGCGTGCCGTCGGTGGTGGAACGCACTTTGATCAGGCCGCCATCCTCGCGCCTTGGGCCGATTAATATGGCTGAACGCAAGGCCGTAATGGCCAATTCGCCGCTGGGTGCTGCCTATGACCAACCCATTGATCGTGAAAGTGCTTTTGAGGTTTTGGCCAAACGCGCCAATGCCGAAGCAGAACCGGAAACCCAAGAACCACCACGCGAATTTGGTTCTGCAAGGCGGTATTCCGGCGGAACCCCGTGGGGCAAACCGAAAAAATCCAGCCGAGGCGATAGCCCTGCACAGGCATTTACCAAATCGTTTTCGCGTTCCTTTGGCACCCAGATGGGCAACAAATTTGCGCGGGGGCTGTTGGGCAGCCTGTTCAAACGCTAGATTTTACGCAGTTTCAGGCTGGTGATACGGTTGACCTCGCGGGTTAGCACCTCGAATCTTATGCCTTGAAATGAAAACACCTGACCCTCTGCCGGAATCATCTGGGCCTCGTGGATCACCAGACCGGCCACGGTATTGGCGTTGTCATCGGGTAGGTTCCATTCGCATTCGCGGTTCAGATCGCGGATGGTCATGGCGCCGTCTACCACAATCGAACCATCGGATTCGCGCTGCAAATCCTCTGCATCAACATCATGTTCATCAGCGATTTCGCCAACGATCTCTTCCAGAATGTCTTCGAGCGTGATCAACCCTTGCAAGGATCCATATTCATCAACCACCAGCGCAAAATGCACCTTTCGGCGCAGAAATTCGCGCATCTGGTCATCCAGTGTGGTGGTTTCGGGCACAAAATACGGGTCGCGTGCAATTGACATCACGTCAATATTTCTGAGGCTTTCAGGGTTAGACATCAGCCCGTCTACGGCCCGCATCAGGTCTTTGGTGTGCATCACGCCAATCACATTTTCCGGCTCATTGCGAAAAATCGGAATGCGGGTATGGGTGGATTGAAAACATTGCGACAGGATTTCACCGGTGGGCGCATCCGCATCTATCATCTCGATGTCAGAGCGATGCAGCATAATTTCATCAACCTCGCGCAATTTCAGATCAAGCGCGCCCAATAGCCGGTCGCGGTCGTCTTTTTGCACCATGCCCTCGGAATGGTGCAGCGAAATTGCACCTTTGATTTCCTCATGTGCGGCCAGAAAACTGGTATGCCGGTCAATCGGCACCCCGAACAGGCGCAATAATAACCGCACCAAAGCCCGAATAACCGTAACAACCGGCGACAATGCCCAGACAATCGGGGCCACCACACGCGACACAAGGCTGGCGGCTTTTTCGGGGTTGGTAATGGCATAGGTTTTGGGCAGCACCTCGGCAAATATCAGCACCAAAAGGGTCATGACAAGGGTGGCCACTGCAATACCATTGGCCCCGTAAAGCAGGGTAAACAGGCTGGTAGCCAATGAGGTTGCCAGAATATTAACCAGATTATTACCCAGCAAAACCGACCCGATCAGCCGTTCGCTATCCTCGGTCAGCTTTAGCGCCCGTTCGGCCCCCTTGGAGCCATCTTTGGCTAAGCTGTGCAATTTGGCGCGATTTGCCGCCGTAAGCGCAGTTTCGGAGCCCGAAAAAAAGGCTGATAATATCAACAGAACAATAATCGCGGCGCCAATGCCCCAAATCATGGTTGTTAAATTTATAGTCTCGACCGTTTCTCCGCCCATCCGGTTTTGCTCCTTAAAAAATATCCGCAAGGGGGTAATATGATGGTTTTAGACAGTTTTCGCAAGCGGCGCTTGGGCTGATCTCAGGTTTTTGCCAAAGGATGCTTTTCCAGAACCAGTGTCTTTAGCCGTTCATCCAGCACATGGGTGTATATTTCGGTGGTGGAAATATCGGAATGGCCCAACAACATTTGAATACTGCGCAAATCGGCCCCGTTGGCCAAAAGATGGGTGGCAAAGGCATGTCGAAGCGTGTGCGGCGAGATTTTTGACGGGTCCAGCCCCGCCTGCACCGCAAGCTGTTTTATCAATGTAAAAAACTGAACCCTGCTGAAATGGCCGATTTTGGAGTTGTTCGGGAAAAGAAAAGCTGACGATTGTCGATTATCGTTCATTTTGGCATCGCGTAGACGCAGCCAATGTTGCGTAGTATTTCGCGCATCTGGGGATAATGGCACCATGCGTTCGCGCCCAGCTTTGCCGCGCACCAGTATCATTTCGGGGTTGCCGCGCACCGACGCGGCTGGCAAGGATACCAGTTCCGTCACCCGCATTCCGGAGGCATAAAGCAGTTCCAGCATGCAGATATTCCGGCACCGGTCAAATTCGGTTTTGCCAGAATTTCCGGTTGCTTTCAGTAATTTGTCGACGTCTTTTTCGCTGATGATAACCGGTAGTTTTTTGATGGATCCCGGGCCTTTGATTTGCCCTGCGGGGTCATCCGGCCTGAAACCTTCTTGAAAGGCAAACCGGTAAAACTGTTTGATTGTTGAAAGGTTGCGCGCCCGGGTTGCCGTGGCATAGCCTGCGGTTTCCAGCCCCAGCAAGTAATCCTCAATATCGCTGCGGCTGGCTGTTTCTGCGGTCAGGTTATTGCTTGCTAAATGGCCGCAAAATTTTTCAAGGTCTTTGTGATAGGCGATTATTGTATTGTCGGCGGTATCGTTTTCGGCCTGTGTTGCCTCAAGAAAAACCGGAATCCACGGGTGGGTCATGGCATTTGGGTCAGCAGTAATTGAATGGCAACCCGCCGCGCTGCGCCGTCCAGCCCTGCTTTGCGCAACAGAAAAAGACCTTCGTGGATATTGGCGGGTTCGCCATCAAAACCATTTGCCAGCAACCCAAGCGCCACAAGAACCCCTGCACCTATTTGGCCGCTTTCTATCAGGTCCAGATTGTAGGAAAAACTGGACAAAGGCGGCGTTTGGTCGGCAAATGCGGCAAATATCGCATTTAGCAACGGGTCGTCATAGGGGCTAAGGCCCAAAACAGGGATTCGGCTGGCCAGAATGCGGGCCATTTCTATTCTGGTTGAATCCGGCTCGTTGGTTTCTACCCATGCAGAAACAGGGATGCCTTGCAGTAATAAAAGCGTTTGCACCATGGTTGAAACGCTTTCAAGGTCCGGGCTTTTGGGGTGATGGGCCAAGGCATCGGAATATTCTGCCGCCAATGCCGGCAACAGGCCTACATTTGCCATTTCCTCAAATGCTTGTTGAATGGCATTGGCCAATGCAACATCGTCATCCCCGATCAAGGCGCGATCCAGTCGTTGCACCACGTTTGCGCGCTCCCAAATGCCGCCCGACGATGCGGGGCGCCCACCCCGATAGGCGGCAAACAGTAACGAGGTAGGAATGGCGGCAGATTGCACAAGCTGTTCGGCGGCTTCCATGCGGCGCCGTTGCGGGGTGTTGAGTTTCAGGTCTGCGGGCAGAAACATCAGCGGCATCGGGGTGGGGCGCGGCAGGCCCAATGCTTCGCGCAGGGCAAAATCAACCGGTGTAAACGGGTCGGGAAAGACGGTTTCCTGGTCATGGGCAAAAAGATCGGGATCAAGAAACCGGATCAACAATTCCTCGCGCAGGGGTTCCAGATCACCGATACTGGCCGACAGCGACAGGGTAATGGCAGCGGCGTTCCAGTCTCCGCCACGCGCAAGGCAAACCACCCTTGTGGTGACATCATCACTTAAATCTGGCGATTCAGCCAATGCAGCACAAACCGCACGGGTGCGATTGGCCATAATCGATACATCGAACCATTGTTTAAAAATTTCAGGCTCGGTCACACCTGCCAGTTTAATCAGGGTTTCGGCCTCGTCCAATGCGCCCATATCCATCAGTAAATCAATGCGGGTCAGTAATGGTGAAACCTGTTCTCCGGCCAAAGGCGGGTCAGCCTGCGCCAGCAACAGATTGCGAAACAGGCTGTGTAATTCCGGCACGCCGGCCGGTTTATGGTTTTCCAGCGCCAGAATAACCTGATCGGCAGGCATATCCCCCCACAGACGGGCCGGAAAACCGGTAATGGCTGGCGGCAATATCCCGGCGGCATCGCGGCTAACCAGATCAAGCGAGCTGCTGAAAATGCTGCTGCTTAGCATCACATTTGGCGGGCTTGGGGGGGTAATCACAAAATTAGGCGGTTGTGACAGGCTTTCGCTTAGCCAGTCAATGGCGCTTAGCGGTGCTTCGGCAATAGCGACCTGTGCGCTTAACAAAAGGGCTGAAAGCACACGCATGGGTCAGGTTCCGTTTGGTGTTACGGAAATGATGATTTCTCGGCTGGGGGGGGGCAAATCAAAAAACACCGCATAAGCGGCAATGGCGGCGGCGACCAGCACCGCCAATATCAACAAATATTTAACCAGGCGGTAAATCATCCGCTGCCTTTCTGCAAATTCCCGTTTCGGGCTTTGCCTTGCTCTGCCACAATGCTACACCGATTATTATATATTTGGTTTTGGTGCTTTGGCCCTTGATAGCGCGAATTTGGCCTGCCAGCAATCACTTGCAACGGAAAGTTTTCAAATTGTCTGATGATCGGCAAGAAATCACTAACAAGACCCTTGTTCTGGTCGGATTAATGGGTGCGGGCAAATCCACCGTTGGTCGCCGTTTGGCGGATCGACTGGATATGCCGTTTGTCGATGCGGATGATGAAATCATTGTCGCTGCGGGCCTGCCGATTGCGGAAATCTTTGCCCGATATGGCGAACAGCATTTTCGCGAGGGCGAAGAGCGGGTGATCGAGCGGTTATTAAACGGGCCAGCTTGTGTTTTATCCACAGGTGGCGGCGCGTTTATGTCTGAAAAAACCCGAAAAACCATACAGGGCAGGGCGATTTCTATCTGGCTCAAGGCTGATCTGGAGACCCTTTGGGCGCGGGTGGCAGGCAAGCCCGGGCGGCCATTGTTGCAACAGGAAAACCCCAAACAAGTGTTGAATACGCTTTTGCTGGCCCGCAATCCGGTATATGCAACCGCAGATATTACCGTTGAAAGCAAAGCAACAAACCCCCACGAAGCCGTTGTTGACGATATTGTTGCCAGTCTTGGCAGAAAGCTTGACCATGACCGTTGAATCGCTGTCTGTTAATCTGCCAGAGCGCAGCTATGATATTAAAATCGGCCCCGGATTACTGGCCCAATCCGGCGCGCTGATTGCGCCGTTTCTAAACCAGAAACGGGTGTTTGTGTTAACCGACGAAACCGTTGCGGCCCTGCATCTGGATGCTTTGCGGGATGGCTTGCAGGCGCAAGGCATTAAAATGCAGGCTTTGGCATTGCCTGCCGGTGAAAAAACCAAAGGCTGGGCCGGTTTGGAAAAAGCCGTTGAATGGCTGATCGAACAGCGGGTTGAGCGCAGCGATATGGTGGTGGCCTTTGGCGGCGGTGTGATTGGCGATTTGGCCGGTTTTGCAGCAGCGATTTTGCGGCGCGGGGTTGAATTTATTCAAATTCCGACCTCGCTTTTGGCGCAGGTGGATAGCTCGGTTGGCGGCAAAACCGGCATTAATTCGGTGCAGGGAAAAAACCTGATCGGGGCGTTTCACCAACCACAACTGGTGCTGGCCGACACCGATGTTTTGAACACGCTTGATCCGCGCCAGTTCCTGTCAGGCTATGGCGAGGTGGTGAAATACGGGTTGCTGGGCGACGCGGATTTTTTCGGCTGGCTGGAAAAACACGGCCCGTTAATGGCAGCGGGAGATCAGGAAAAACGCATCCATGCCATCCGCGGGTCTTGCGAGATGAAAGCCGGCATTGTGGCACGCGATGAAAAAGAACATGGCGAGCGGGCATTGCTGAACCTTGGCCACACCTTTGGCCACGCGCTTGAGGCCGCGACCGGATATTCAGACCGCTTGTTGCACGGCGAAGCAGTGGCGATTGGCTGTGCCTTGGCGTTTGAGTTGTCACAACGGTTGGGGCTGTGTTCGCAAGAAGACCCAAGCCGGGTGCGGCTGCATTTGGCTGCAATGGGTATGAAAAAAGACATGGCTGATATTGCGGGTGATTTGCCCGATGCTGACGGATTGATTCGCCTGATGGGACAAGACAAAAAGGTCTCCAACGGCAAAATCGCGTTTATTCTGGCGCGCGGCATCGGGGCGGCATTTGTTGAAAAAGACGTTGATATGGATGTGGTGCGGGCGGTGCTTAAGGATGGATTAAATGGGCGCTAGGGTTACATCAAATCGGGCCGCGCCAGAAACCAGACATTGCCGATACCGTCACCGTTGATGTCTCCGATTTTTTTGTCCAATATGGATAGATAAAGCGGCTGGCCCTTATATGCCGCCTGAAAGCTGCCATTTGATCGTTGTATCAAGCTGTAATTCTCACCCAGCGGCGTGTCGGCAGGCAACAGTGCCGGAGGCCAGTTTTGCGCGCAATCATCATAACAGGTTTAAACCCCGCCACTGTCATTTTCATAAGTATAAAGCGACATATGGGTCTGATACATCACATAATACTGGCCGTTATTGGTGCGGCTATGCACAAATTCATTGCCGTGGGAAACTGCCATGGCGGGCAATGCGCCAAACGCGGTGATTATGGCGCAAACCGGTAATATCGAGGTTTTCATAAGCTGCACTCCTGTTGGTTCGGGGTTATATTTGCATCATGCGCTGCAACTGGCACCGCCCAGAACGCAGAATTTGGCACAATGATGGTGGTTTAGATGCACCGGTTTTTCGGCAGATTGCAGGGTTTCGCCCAGCTCGAATTCCGGCGTATAGGCCAGCAGAGTGCAAGCCAGCACCACGGGTTTTTCGGCGCCGCGCCGCTTGACCACCATGCGGGAATTTGCACACATCACCTCATCAGGGGATTTGTTCAAGATGCCCCAGCAAGCTGTTGTTATTTCAGGCACATCCACTGTTTCATCCATTTCTGGAAACAGCACGGTCATGGCCAGATTTTCAGAATCAATCTTGAACCCTTCGGCCCGAAACAACGCCGCATAGCCCTTACGACTTTGGTGATCGGAATCTGCCCAGACAGACCGCCCGGCCACGGCCATTTTAATGCCATTATCACGCAACCAGCGCATGCCTTTCAGGGTTTTTTGCCAAGCGCCTGTGCCACGTTCCTGATCATGTATATGTTTTTCAAAATGATCCAGCGACACCCGCAAGGTCAACCTGTCGCCATAGGTTTTTTGTAAGTCAATCAGGCCATCCTGCACCCGTTTACGCATCATTGGCCGCATGGCATTGGTTAGAATCAACACCTCAAACCCGCGCGCCAATGCCAGCCGCGCCATTTCAATAATGCGCGGGTTCATGAATGGCTCTCCCCCCGTAAACCCGATTTCGGTGGTAGGCCAGTTGCGGGCTTTGATTTGGTTCAGGTAATCCTCGACCTCGTGCTCATCCATATAGACAAGGCGGTCATTTTCGGGGCTGCTTTCGATATAGCAATTGGCGCAGGTGATATTGCACAGGGTTCCGGTATTGAACCAAAGGGTTTTGACGCCGGTTAATTCAACAACCGCGCGCGGTTCGCCTGACGCGGTGGTGAATTTGTCAGCAAATTTTTTCTGCAAAAAGCCATCGGCAGGAATTTCTTTATTCACAACATTCCCCTTTTTTATCTGAATGCCAGATTTCCAAAGGGTTGGTCAACCGGCCCAGTGACACAAAGGCCAACATTGTTGTGAATTCAGCAAAGCAAGCCTCCCAAAGGTGCGACCGCGCCTCGGCCGGTCAGGCCACCCATCAGAGGCGCCTTGCGCCGTGAGATCAAAAAACGCGAGATCAAAAAACTGGAGCGGGCGACGAGATTCGAATTCGTGGCGACTGGTGCAATTTTTCTGCGCCATGGCCATGCTGCTTTGGCAAGGAAACGTGAACCTGGAACAACTGACTTGCAGGGAACCTGTCGCCCCAAAAAGAGCGGCAGGAAGTGGCTACACAAAATCAGGCAGCTTCAAGCCGGTAGCCGTCGCTTTCGGCATTTATGTGAATTGTCTGATTTTTGGCAGACGCAACACTTTTACGAGCAATGGCTTCAATTCCATCTTCATATGGAATCTTCAACTTTTCAATTGCCAAAAGTCGAATGACAGTTTCGGATGCGCTATCAATTTCTATTTCGACACGCTCCCACCGGCCAATTGTCTGTTTGTCTTTTTGAACGATTTCAGACAACTCTGCCTGAGTGTAGCCCATTTCTGTGCGTAGATAGCGTAGCTCAGGGCCACTGATTCCATTACTGTGATTAATGATGCCAATGGATATCTCAGCATGAAGGGCATTGATGAACCGGATTTCCAGCACTTCATCCCCTTCATCGTCTATTACCGGCTCCAGTCCATTGATGTAAACATTTTGAAGCCCACATTCAGTATAATGAAATTGAGTCATTTTTCTTCCTCAGTTATTGTGCCTGCGCGCGTTTGGGTCTCATCAACCCACATGACGGTTATCAGTTTAATGCCGCAGTTTTTGTAGTCAGGGATAACAATTAAACGAATTTTTCGCCCGCCACTGTTTGGCGAAATGCTTTCAATTGCGTATCTAAAGTAGCCATTTGTGGTTGCAGGGATAGGTTCAACATAAATAAATCCATTTTTTAGTACATATAGGACATCACCCATAATAATGTCACGTTCGCCCATCTGTTCTCTTGCATGCCTTTTGAAGGCAATAGTAAGAGTGATGTGACAAGACATCTCTCTGATATTTTCGGTTGCGGTGGTCGAGGACCATGGTTCGGTTTCGGTGATAGCGCCCTCGAATCAACGATTGTTTTCTGTTACTTGGATATCATCATGATACATTAATGCCTGCAACACCTTAATTAAGTATTAATTTTTATGTTACAAGCTTGTTTTAGTGCTTTTTTAACAAGGTGTTAAAGGATGTAATACGACCGATCCTCGTTGATGCCAATCTTTTTAAATTCACCCGTTTCGTCCCTTAACGTCCCAAAGGGGATGATTTGCGCGAAATATTTGTCTGTTTTCATTTTAACAAAGTTTGATCAAAAAAATTGATTTCATCCAGCTTTAGCGCAGACGCCAAGGAACAGATCGAGTCTGTTTCGCCCCCCCCCAAAAAAGAACACAGAGTGGGTCCAGTGTGGGTGAGTGTGGGGGGCTAGTCCTTTTTAGTCCATTTTTGTCCTTTTGGGCGCTTTTCTAACGAACTAAAGCACCAATAAAACTTGGAGCGGGCGACGAGATTCGAACTCGCGACCTACAGCTTGGGAAGCTGACGCTCTACCAACTGAGCTACACCCGCTTATCGGGTTGGATAATCGCTGGTTCTTGTCAGGTCAAGCCAGCATTGCCACACAAATATATTGAATTACCAGCCGGTTTGGCCTCAACTGTTGAAAACAGGAGGTTTGCATGGATTTAGGTATCTCAAACAAGGTAAAACCGCTGATTTCAGCGGTGCGGGCCATGGTCGAGGATGAAATCGCGCCGCTTTATGATGAATATCATGGTGAGATCGGCAAATCCGGTGATCGGTTTGAATATACCCCTCGTATGACGGAAATTCTGGAAGGGTTAAAGGCCGAGGCAAAGGCGCGGGGGTTGTGGAATTTCTGGCTGACCGACAGCAAGCGTGGATACGGACTGAGCACCGTTGAGTATGCCTATTTGGCTGAAGAAATGGGCAAAACACCGATGGGGGCGGAGGTATTCAACTGTTCCGCGCCCGATACCGGCAATATGGAAGTGTTGGAGCGTTACGGCAGTGATCTACATAAAGAAACATGGCTAAAGCCTTTGTTGCATGGGGAAATTCGCTCTGCTTATTTGATGACCGAACCGGATGTTGCTTCCTCGGATGCTACTAATATGGCAATGTCTTGTGTGCGGGAAGGTGACGAATATGTGCTGAATGGCGAAAAATGGTGGGCTTCTGGCGCGGGCGATCCGCGCTGTGCCCTATATATTGTCATGGTCAAAACCGGCGGTGATGCTGCGAAATATCAGCAACATTCCATGGTTTTGGTGCCAAGCGATGCGGCGGGTATTAAGGTTTTGCGCCCGATGCAGGTTTATGGCCATGATGATGCGCCCCACGGCCATATGCATATCCGGTTTACCGATGTGCGTATTCCTGTGGAAGATTTATTATTGGGCGAAGGCCGTGGTTTTGAGATTTCACAAGGGCGGCTTGGGCCGGGGCGCATTCACCATTGTATGCGCGCCATTGGCCATGCCGAAGCGGCGCTGGGTTTGATGTGTAAACGCAGCCTATCGCGTGAGGCTTTTGGCAAGAAAATCGCTCAACTGGGGGCAAATTACGATATTATTGCTGAGTGCCGGATGGAGATCGAACAGGCGCGCCTTTTATGCCTGAAGGCGGCTTGGGTGATGGACCAAGGCGATGTGCGCGCCGCTGCGCCGTGGATTAGCCAGATCAAGGTTGTCGCGCCTCGGGTTGCGTTAAAAGTGGTGGATGAAGCGGTGCAAATGTTTGGCGGGCAGGGCATTAGCCAAGACACGCCCTTGGCCGCAAGTTGGACCCATCTGCGGACACTACGTTTGGCAGACGGGCCGGATGCGGTGCATCGGCGTCAAGTTGCGCGCAATGAGCTGCGCAAACACACCAATGAGCGGATTTAATGGATATTGCTGCCGCAACACGGGTTTTGGGGGCGCAAATTGATGGGTTTGCAGGGCCGGTTCGGGCGGAAAAAACTGCTTCGGGGCAATCCAACCCGACCTATGTTCTGACAACTCCGAATAAGAAATATGTGTTACGAAGCAAACCTTTGGGGGATTTGCTTAAATCAGCCCATGCGGTTGATCGGGAATATCGAGTGCTTACAGCCTTGCATCAACAAGGTTTACCAGTGCCAAAAACCTATTTCCTGTCACAGGATCGCGCGGTAACCGGCACGATGTTTTATGTGATGGACCATGTTGAGGGACAAAATTATAATGACCCGCGATTGGGTGACAAAACCCCGCAAGATCGGGCCGCAATTTACGATGCCATGAATGCGGGGCTGGTGGCGGTGCATAATGTTGACCTAAAAGCTACAGGGCTGGAGGATTATGGTAAATCCGGCAATTATTTTGAACGCCAGCTAAGCCGCTGGAGCGGGCAATATCGCAATAGCCAAACCGGTAAAATTGAAAGCATGGACAGGCTGATTGCATGGCTTGAAAACAATCTGCCCCCTGATGACGGCCAAGTGACATTGGTGCATGGAGATTGGCGCATAGACAACCTGTTATTTGACCATAAAACCAACAGCTTAAACGCTATTCTTGATTGGGAATTGTCAACGCTGGGCCATCCGCTGGCTGATATGGGGGCGCAATTGATGCAATGGTCAATGCCGGTTGGCGAGGAAGGCCGTGGCCTTTTGGGGGTTGATCGCGCCGCGCTTGGCATTCCGTCCGATGCCGAATATGTGGCGCTTTATGCCAAACGGCGCGGGCTGGCACAGCCGCCGGATATGCGGTTTTATATTGCCTTCAGCTTTTTTCGCATGGCGGCAATTTTGCAAGGCGTTAAAAAGCGCGGGCTGGATGGAAATGCGTCTAATCCTGAAAAGGCAATGAAATTAGGGTCTTATGTGGGTTTATTCGCCCAAGGTGGCTTGGATAAAGCTAACGCGGAATCGTAAGGCGCGCGCAAAGCCCGCCAAGATTTTGGCTTTTGGACAGCTCAAGATTACCGCCATGCCCGCGCGCAATATCCATGGCAATCGAAAGCCCAAGCCCGACACTGCCATCCGCACCGCGGGATTCGTCCAGCCGCTCAAATGGCAGCAATGCGGTTTCATAATGGTTTTTGGCAATGCCCGCGCCATTATCTTCAACTATAAATTCCAGAAATTTATCTGATAAAACAACGGTGAACAGGGTTTTGCTCGCGTATTTACTGGCGTTGTCCAGCAGGTTTTGCACGGCGCGCTTGATTGATTCCGGCTTTAGCACAACATTGGTTTTATTATAGGAATCTATTTTAACAACCAGTTCGATCTGCGCGTTGCTGCGCTGCATATTTTGTGTCAGCTCCTGCGCCAGCTTGGCCGGGTCAGTGGGCAGGCCTTTTTCCGTCTGGTCGTCTTTGGCAAAGGCCAGAAACCCGTTTAACATGCGTTCCATTTCTGCAACATCTTTGTCAAGCTCTTGAGAATCATCAATAAATTCCAATGCCAGTTTCATACGCGTTAGCGGCGTTCGAAGATCATGGCTAACGCCCGATAGCATCTGGGTGCGGCGTTCCATCTGGCGGTCCAGCTTGTTGCGCATGGATAGAAACGCCAGTGCCGCACGGCGAATTTCGGTGGAACCCGAAGGGTGTATCGGCATTTGCTGACCTTTGCCAAACGCCTCGGCGGCCTCTGCCAATCGCCGGATTGGCCGCACTTGAATACGCAAAAAACCCACCGAAATCACCACCAGAATAACCGAGGCTACCATCATTAAAACCAGTAATTGATGGGGGTTGGAGGCAGTAACCCGACTGCGCGGCAGCACAATTTCCAACACGCCTTTGGGGGTCTCAACCCAGATCGCCACCCGCCTTTGATCTTGGCGTAAATCAACCCGTAAAGGCAGTTTGACTTCCGAATGCAGGCTTTCAACCAGCGATTTGCCGGAGAGGTCATAAAAAAACCGCAAGTCCTGGGCCGGCAGGGCCATTTCAGGGTTCAATAACAGCAATAATTCCAGATTAACCGAAATTTCGTCCAATGCAGATTGGGCGGCGGGAATATCTTCGGCAAGATCAATCAGTTGAATGGCATAATTGATTTCCAAAGCAACCGATTGGGTCATTTGTTCGGTAACCCGTTGAAAATGCCGCTGAATAAACACTTGGCCAACAATCAATTGCAGGCCAATTACCGGAAAAAGCATAATAATCAGGGCCCGCCCAAACAGTGAACGCGGAAAGTATCGCTTGAGCCAACCAAAATCCATTGTTAACGGTTAATCTGCGCATGTCGCGCTGACAAGGGGCCGTTTGTGAGAAATCTTTGTTTGATCTGAACCATAAACCCGAAATCGGCGTTGCTGAAATGCTTGCGCCGGGCCTTCGGGTGGTGACCGCGCCCAATGCCAGCCCGATGACCTATACCGGAACCCGCAGTTATTTGCTGGGCGAATCCGAGCTGGCAATCCTTGATCCCGGCCCGGATGATCCAGCGCATTACGCAGCTTTGCTTGCCGCGATAAAAGGCCAGCGGGTTAGTCATATTATTGTAACCCATTCCCATATTGACCATTCGCCGCTGGCCAAACGGTTATCACGGGCGGTTGATGCGCCCATTCTGGGTTTTGGACCAAGCCACGCAGGGCGCAGCGCAACCATGGAAAAACTGGCCAAACAGGGTGGTCTGGCAGGCGGTGAAGGCATTGATGCCGATTTTATGCCTGATATTTTTCTGAAAGACGGTGACAGGGTTTTTGGGGCTGAATGGCAGCTCAAAACCCTGCATACCCCCGGCCATCTATCCAATCATCTATGTTTTGATTGGGAGGGAGGGTTGTTTTCGGGCGATCATGTGATGGGCTGGTCAACGACGCTGGTTTCCCCGCCTGACGGGGATTTGACTCAGTTTATGACATCGATGAAAAAACTGGGCAATCATAACGCAGATCTGTATTTCCCCGGCCACGGCGCGCCGCTAACCAATGCAAAGAAAATGCTGGAACATCAAATCTCACACCGTTTGCACCGCGAAGAACAGGTTTTGACAGCGCTTTTTGACGGGCATAGCGAGATATCCGCACTTACCGTGATATTATATGCTGACATTGATCAAGCCCTTTGGCCAATGGCGGCGCGCAATGTTTTGGCCCATATCATTGACCTGATCGGACGAGGGCTGGTAAAGCCGGTTGATGCCTTGCAGGTGGACGGGCAATTCCAACTAGTTTGAAAAATCATGTAAATAGCCCTTGTCGCTTAGAAACGGCTTTGCTATATCGCCCTCACCAACGCAAATTTGCGTGCCTTGTTCCGGCGTAGCTCAGTGGTAGAGCAGTTGACTGTTAATCAATTTGTCGTAGGTTCGACCCCTACCGCCGGAGCCAAAAAACCCAGTTATTACAGTGCTATAAATGATAAGGTTACTTTCGTGTAATTGAATATTCTTGTCAGGGTAACGTTTAGGGTAACAAATGTGTGCATTAGGTTGCCAGAAAACAATTGACTAAATTTGTGTTTTTGCCCAATTATACTTGGGAATTTTCAACAAAAGGTGCCAGATGACTAAAGATGATGCCATTGAATTTGTAAAGCTGTATGGGGGAGATATTAAAGATGTGCCCGGTTACACGCTTGTTGAAAAATCTGATTTTGAAAGACTTTCACGTCGGATTCATGCTTGGGATAAATGGAGTGAGTCGGAACAAAGACGTTTCGCTGCATTTGCTTCTAGCGCACGTAGGTTCCGCCCCCAAATTGGCTTGGATGGTTGGCCAATAAAGAACTAGGCCAGCCCCACCTTTCGACGTGCCAGCCTTGCGCCGCGCCCTTATAGGAAATCATGGAATGCAGCCAGAGTTTGTGCTAATTTTCTAGATGTTTAATGTATCTAAGGAGATTTACTATGGCATTTTTCGGTTTGTTTGGTGGAGCAAAAAATACTGAGGTCCGTTGCAAAAGAGGCAAAGGCAACATTTATAAAGTTGTCGGAGTAGCACATTACCAATCGAATTTGTTGGTGCTTGCAGGAGGCAGAAAACAAGCGGATGGCGTTGAACTTGACGTGATAGCTACTCTGAAACCTGAACCCCGAAACCCCTATGATTCCAACGCAATAACAGTTCATATCGAGAACAAGCATGTTGGATATCTAAATAAGAAAGACGCCCATACATTCGGTGTTTTCTTAAAAAATGTCAGAGCAAATTCCGCTGTTTGCGATGCACTGATAGTTGGAGGTTGGGACGATATGGACGGAGATGAGGGCCTTTTCGGAGTAAAATTGTCAATGTCAAAGCCTCCAAAGTTGGACGATTAGTCAGAATCATTATTCCAATCAACAATTTGCAAAGCTTGCTCGGTATCAATGCCGGACTCCTTAGCCTCAGCCATCGCCTTTATCATCGCGGTGAAGGCTCTGGCTCTGCCGCCCGCGTCATAGGCTTGCAGGGGCCGCATAACGTCCAGCGTGATGGTGCTGTCGAGCTTGGCGGTGCATTCCTCTGCGATAGAGGCGGCAATGGGCTGTAGCATCCACTGAGCAAGGTGGCGTTGTGCCTCTCGCACCATTGGCCCCGTGGTGCTGGCATTGCCCAAGGCTGGCAAAACACCAAATACCATGTTGATTGCGTCCCGGGCCGCTGCCAGCGTTTCGCGTGTCATGCTCTTGGAAAGGTCTGGTGATATGTCAGCCGCTTTCCAATCCTGTTGCGGCGCAGGTCCGCCGGCGGCTGATACATTGACTGATTCACGGACCAAAACCCGCCCCCGATTGCCACGAAACCCGCGTGCCATTGCCTCCATATCGGTTTCCGGCATTTCAGGCATTGGGACAATTTGAGAACCAAGGGGAGCCATTTCAAACACCTCGGACAAGGCTACCTCTACCGATTGCAGCAAGCCCGCCGTGAGTTGCGCCCGTTTCAGCGGGGCGGTGCCGTAATAGGGCGCAGACACATCGGAGCCAATCCGAAAGTGCAGCACCTCGCCAGCCAATGCGTTTTCGGTGCGCCCCCCGCCAGCCTCGGAGACTGACGCGCGGTAAGCGGTTGGTTTACCGTCACGGGTTTTCAAATCCCAATCTGAACACGCCACCAGCCCGCTTTCACGGATTAGGAACAAGGCTTCACCCCGCAAGGCCAGTGACCGCGCTGCAAGCGCCAGCGAATGCCCATTAAGCAAATCGGTGCCAGATATATCGGCAAGGCTCAAACCGCCTTCCCAGAGAGACACGCAGCTTTGAACCGTTGCCGTCAACTCGCCGATACCTTGGCGACCAGAAATATAGCTTTCCCGCGCCGCCATGATTTCGGCGGTATAGCCGGAACCTGTTGAACGGGTTTCGATCTTTTTCTTGAATGGCCACATAATTAAGCCCTCCGATATGGGCGCAGTAGATCCGCAGCCCCCGATAATTGCAGCGCCTTGCCCGTCCAATTTGTAACCATTTCAACGTCATCATCTTGGCGCATTGCGGTTTCGTTCTTGAAGCTATCGTTAATGCCGCGCGTGTATTCGTGCAGCCGCTTGAAGGCCTCTTGAACCGCCGCCGGCACATCGCCGCCGCCAACGGTTGCAGTCACACGCCAAGGGCCAGCATCAGGAAAGCATAGACCGCCATAGGGGGTTGGTGCCGGTGTCGATACCTGCCAAACGCCATTGTCCCAATATTCAACCGTTTGAACCGTTGCCGGTGTTAAGGGCAGTTCCCAATCGCCAAAGCCTTCAACAATCCAGATCACGGAACGCTCAGAAAACCGATGCGCAGTATATGCCTCGATCCGCTGCCACACTTGGGCCTCGTTTGTGGACGCGTCGTCTGCGTTGATATACCCAAGCCGATCAAACGGCACTACGGTTGGATAACTTGCTGGAATGGCTTCCACCTGTTTTATCGTTACCGCCATCTTGCAATCCCCCTTTGTGAGCCTGATTTTATGGGGGCCGGAATCCCCCAAGCGCGCGCCTCTATTTGCGCATCCGAATATGCGGGCTTTGTCACCGCGCTGACCTCGAATAACTCAGCAGAATTAACCGTGCGCAGAACCCCGCTTCCATCGGGGCGGATGCTTTCGGCTTGGTCAGTTGGCGCGATACGAAAGCCGGGGGAAACGCCCTTGATTAACCCAGCATCCAACCCGCCCAGAAAATCCCGCACATAGGACACGTTCCGCATTTCAACCGATATAGTCGCCTCAAAAATCAACGCTTCGTCGCTATCGGTCAGGGTCAAACTACCAGCGGCACGGCTGGCTAGAGGCTTGTCAAAATCATGGCCAGCCAAAAAGTGAATATCTTGATCTTGCTGTGCAACTCGTGTGGCAAACGCGCGTGGCGCAATCACCTCTTTTCGTGCTTGCCCAGAGCGCCCACCATCCCAAAGGATAGTGGACACGCCATAGGGGAAGCGGCCCCGCAAGACGGTTGCCCCGTCCGCAGAGCGGCGAATCTCTAACCCGCCGTTGTGACCGCCCCAAAGCATTATTGCAGGCCTGTCAGGATGCGAGTTTGCACAGAGCGCGAAACCGTAACATCCATTGTTGCCAGCGCAGTAAGACGCAAGCCGCCCGACTTTGCATCGGCAAAAGGATCGCGGATAAGATCAATGCCACCCCATGCCCCGACAAAGAACGGTGCAACACCGCCCGCCGTTGTGGTCAAGATTGCGCTAGATGCCTTTGGCGTGCCGGTTGGTGCCGCAAGTGCGTTGTGCGACATAACCACGCCACCAATAGCCGCAATCAACCGATCCCATTCTGTGACCGCCGTGCTGGCGATAAAACTGCCGTCCATGCCATCCCAGATTTCAGGGCGCATCAACATACGAACATCAGACGGACCAGCCGCCGCATTGCCGGTCATAAAGGCTACCACCTCAGACCGGATTGCCGCCCAATCCGCCGCAGCATCCACCGCCGTTTCAGTGACACCCCAAGCCGCAGCACCTGCGAAAATGCCCGTTGGTTGACCCGCTGCACCGGTGCCAAGGAATACCGCCTTGTCCAAGGCCTCCTCAATCGCGCCATTCATATCGCGGCGCACCGCTTGTTCTAAAGCTGCCCCCGATTGTTTCATGGCCTTACGGGTGATTTTCATCTGAACCCCAAGATTGTGATCCGGCTTCAAAGGTCGATCCAGCGTGGTGTAGGCACTTGGCCCCGCCACATCGCCCGTTTCACTTGCACCCCAGCCCGCAGTCACCGCGCTGGTAGCAACAGGGTATTCCAATGCACCAACCCCGATGTTAATCATGTTGCCGCCCATGCGAGCCGCAACCGATCCAGAAAACAGGCGTTCAATAATTGGCACGGTACGAATTGGATCAGGCGTGCCAGCCGCCAAGGTTTCACCGGCGCGAACCTCCAAGGCTTCCCAAGGAACCGGAGTGCCGCGATACCCGCCTTGCGCCCGCATTTCTTCGACAATTTCCGCCGTGCGCCCGTCCAGATTGCGGCCTTCATCAAGCTGCAACGCTACTTGACGAATTTCAAAACCGGCCATCAAGTCAGACCATTCCCGATCTGAACGGGTTTCGAGTTCGGCCCCAGCCTCGCGGCGTTCCACATCCTCAGCCACAAGGGCAGCGCGGAATTGCGTTTCCTTGGCACGGTATTCCGTATCAAGCTCGCCCATCTTGCGCACCTCATCCTTAGACGGGGATTCAATATTTGCCAGTTCGGCCAGCGATTGCCGGATTTCAGACCGGCGAAGTTCAAGTTTCTTCGATGTCAGCATTTTAGTCTCCTATGCTTGACGGGTTGGACTGCATATCGCGCAGCAAATCGCGCCATTGCTGGCGTTTTGGGGATAGAGGCTTATGCCCCACCTCAATTCGGGTTTTTTTTGCATGGCAGGAGCCGCACAAAATTTGTAAATTGCTCAAGGCATAAGAAAGCTCAGGGTGCGTTCTGACAGGCTTGATATGGTCGCATTCCAGCCGCCGCCACTCGCCACACTGGACACAACGCCAATTATCGCGATCAAGGGCTTGCATCCGTAGCGCCTTCCAGCGCGGCCCGCGTGTCACTTTGCGGGAGTGGCGTTTGTAATCATCGCGCTTTTTATTTAGCCCCATGCCGCTCTCCCTAATTTCGGGGCGGGTGCGCGGCGCATTCGCACGCCTTGCGCCACGGCCAGCACTGTTGCGGCAACCGGATCAATCCGGCCCGTTGAACGGCCAGCCGCCAGCTTGTGATTGCCCGCCGGATCAACAAGCGTGATTGCATCGCCAAAGGCAGAGCGCAGCAACAAGGAAGGTATGGCCTTCACCTCACCCTCAAACACTGCGCGCCTTAAACGTTCGCAATCCTCAGAACCGTCTTTCCAGCCAAAGCCGCGCCAAATGAAAGGCACGCGCTCAAGGCCTGCATCGCGTAAAGCCTCAAGAAATTCAGCATGTCGGAATCTATCACCAACGATAGCCGCCGGGGTTTGCCCGTCCAGCTTTGTTGTAACATCCGCTATAAATCGGCCCACCGGCACAGTGGCCTCGCCCATTGTCACCAGTTCGCCACGGTTTGCCATGTCAGAATAGCGCCCTAGAACGCCGTCAGCCTGCCCACGATCCGCAAGGTTTGGCTTGCAGGGGAAAGCACCCACGCACTCAAGGCGGCCAGTTTCCGGCCAGTAGAGCGCCGCCGCTGACATTGAACGCGAACCCCCAAGGTCAATGCCGAGAACAACAGGGCCATTGCGCGGGGGCAGATCATCAGGCGACACCTCACAGGCCAGCCATTCATCAACTGTTAGCAATACTGACCGATCATCAGTAGCCACCCTTTCATTGCGATTCAAATTTCTGAAGCTGGACAAGGCAGAACCGCCGCGCGCTATTGCCCGTGCGGCTTGTGCAACTAACCATTCAGGCGTTGAACCAATGCCCTCAACTGCGCCGGGGTTTGCGACCAATAGGCTATCAAGATCATCGGGCGGCAAGCCAGCAGCGGGCCTATGCTCTTGAACGTAGGTGCCGGGGGGCGGTGAATCTATCCACCGCGAAAAGGTGTTTGCATCATCAGGGGCGCTTGTGCTGATTATCAGGGCGCGACCATCGCGTTTGCCAAGGCCGGACAAGATCGCGTTTTCCAAGCTATCGCCCTTGTCGCGTTCCCACGCCGCCCGCTCATCAAGGATTGCCAGCGTTGGCGCACCGCCGAGAATTGACTTGCCGTCGGCCGCAATAACCCGCGCCAGCCCTCCACCATTCTCACGGGTTTCAACTTCTAGTTTGGACCCGCGCCGGATTGTAAATTGCTTTTGTTCTTCCTCAGGCAAGCCCTCAATGAAACCCAACAAAAAACCAAACGCCGTTTTTGCTTGATCTCGGTTGCGGGCCGCAAAGATGATTTCACGCTTTGGCTGGTGCGCTATCTCGCCCATCAGATGCCCAAGCGCAATGCCAGCAGAAAGAGCGGTTTTTGCATTGCCCCGGCCAATTGACAGCAAGCCCACGCCCACTCCTTTTGCAAACGCGCCGCGAACGAAATTCTTTTGATAATTTGCCAGCCTTAGATTTTTGCCCGCCGTCCTTCCCTCAGGAACAATCAGCTTGGGAAGGAATCGCAAAACCGCCATTGCCTCTTTGGATGCTCTAGCCATTTAATTTCTCCCGATTTTTTGGGAGAGAGAAAAAAACAGTCATGTGGTCGGTTACAGGCCCACATATAAGAGGGGGCATTGGGACCAAAAACGACCTGCGTGCGTTTCTCACCTGTGTTGATCCGGTTAGAAGCTTGTGCGTATGTATGGTAACTAAGGATGTCATGCTTTTCGTGACGGTCAGAAGGTCAAAACAGGCTAAACCGTCATGGTTATCGTGACGGCCTGTCATGCTTTTCGTGACGGTCATGCGCTGAACTGTCATGATAATCATGACGCACCGTCCCGATAATCGTGACAGGGTTCTAAATTTATCGGTGAAGCTTATGCACATTAACAACACCGCCCTTCTTGTCTGTGAGCTGTTGCCTGCCGTTTGATCCTTTGGGGTTGTTCGTGAGCGTCTGCGATACCGGGAAGTCAGCCAACGGTTTCCATTGCCGATACATCTTGCGGCCACTGCTGCCACCAGCGGGCATTGCAATCTCTGTGATCTCATACATGGGTGATTGCGCCGCGCCCCCAAGCCCCAGACAGGCGGGCTGTGTGACCGCGAGAAAGCCCTTGGCCTGTAGATCATGGAACGCCTTAGCCGCAGCCTCGCGCCCCATGCCTAAGCACTGAGCTGCTTGCCTAACGCTGAGCTGTATTTTGCCGTTGTTATTGGCTTTAGGGCCGCGCCATTCCAACTTTACCCACGGGTAGAGGGCCTGCGCAGAAGCAGGCAAAGCCCGCCACGCCGGTTCCTGCATCGTGTTTAGAATCATTTGGGCGTATTTTTCTACACGCTGTTCATTGCGTTTGTCGCGTCCCATTATGCAAGACCCTCCAAAGCGTGATTGGCGTTGCGCCGATTTAGGCAAAGTAAGTTTACTTGGGGAAGGCGATTGCGGCTCACGCTTCGATCTCAGCTTGAGATTCTAGCCACGCCAAAACATCTTCATAGCGCCAATAACGGCGTTTTGAGATGTAAATAGGTTTGGGGAAGTTGAGTGCGGGGTCTTTCAGCCAGCGCCAAATTGTCATTTCTGAAACACCACCCAACGCCTCTCGTAGCGCGGTCACCGCAATTATCTGAATTGTCATTTAAGCCACCTTGTTAGGGAACGTGTGGCTTATTGATATCCAACTGTAATTGGGTAAGTCGCACATACGTCGTGCGATAGTTTTGCGTAAACTAGGGACTATTCAGATTGTTCGGTTTCTTTGGCCCATGCTCGGAAGGCAGACCTAGCATCACCTTCCACCTTGCAAGCATCAAATATATCAGCAAGAAATTTGCCAAATGCAGACGCAGTATTCAAATCTATAGCGGGTGCATCGTTGCCTTTAGCTTTCTTCCAAATAAAACGTGCGGCCTCTACCAATTGAATGCCAACAAGATTAATTTTCGCCGTGGATTTTCGTGAATTCGGCGATTTTTCTATCTCTGCCTTAGTCGATGCAATTGAATCGATGATCAAATTAGAAAGTTCCAGAAAGTCTGCGATCGCTAAACTAACGTTAGCTCCTTCTTCTTCAATGTATTGCTCTACACGCCTGCGTTCGTCACTATCGAGAGGAATTTCATCCTCATTATGAACCGAATCAAAATACGGCCCGTAAGCCAACCTAAATTGAAGCGTTTCCGATGCGGTTGCTGTCAGGCCAAAAGTGTAAAGTTGGTTGATTTTCGAAATGGCAGAGCTAATACCTTCCAAAGCCAGAAGATCTTTGGGTTTATCATATACCCACCATTCCTGCAAAAACGCACGATCAAGTAACTCGGACGCAAAATGACTTACTAAACCGGAATCGCTGGAAATATGGATGGAAATGACCGTTTCAACATCTTCTCTGATTTTTGCATTAAGTAGCTTTTCAACCTGATCACCTTCATTCATTGTGATGACCTCATTTTCAAAACATTTGCTTTATCGTTTTTCCCTTCGACTAACTCATTCAGGAACCTTGCCCAAGCCTCCAGTGCATTACGCTTTTCCGTGGCATAGTCATGTCGTTGGTAAACTCCTACAATGCCGCCACCGGTGCCGCTCACATGGTTTAGAACGGCCTCTGTAACACGAACGGGGATACCCATGCGCGCCATTGTAGTTGCCGCCGTGCGGCGTAGGTCGTGAAACGTCCAATGTGGAATTTCCATTGCGCCGCCTTTTTCTTCACGCGCAATTTCAATCATACTATTAGCAATATAATTCCGGCCCTTGTGATAGCCCTTTAGGGCGTTTGTGCCGTTGGTAGTAAATATAAAGCCATCATCGCCACTTATTCGAGCCACGGCACTCAGTGCCTCACGGGCGGCTTTTGACAGCGGCACATCATGCGCCCGCCCGTTCTTAGTGCGGTCGCCAGTCATGTGCCAAATATCGCCATCAATCTCGTTGTCTGTCATATTGACCACTTCACCAAGCCGTTGGCCGGTCAGCAATAGCATTTTTCCAAGGTGGCCCCAAGGTTGGCCCTCTCGGGTGCAAGCTGCCCAAAACCACTTGATTTCGTCATCAGTCAACACGCGGTCGCGGCTTTTTTCTTTAGCCACGGGCTTAACTCCCATTGCTGGCGAAACATCCAGAATGTCGCGCTCCACGCACCAGCTTAGAAATTTGTTTAAGTATGCTCGGACACGGTTTGCGGTCACAACCCGCCCACTATCGGCTATTCCGTCCAGAAGGTCGATCACGTCTCGCTTGGTAATGTCGTGAATATCCCGATCACCCCAGATTGCCACAACATGCCGTTTTAATTCGCGCCTGACCGTTTCGCCGGATTTCAGTGTGGACAGGTGGCGTATGCCGAATTGCTCCACCAGCGTTTTTATTTTGTCGCGCTCAGAAAGTTGAGCCTCTAACCGCGCGGCTTTTGTTGCCTTTTTGGCGGCGCTTGGGTCGTTACCGTATTCTATCGCTTCCAGCGCCACCGAAGCGGCGGCGCGCGCGCCTGCAAGCCCCATCACCGGCCATCGACCTAGAGTCAGCTTTTTGGGCTTGTTGGCATATCGGTAGCGCAAAGCCCATGACTTCACTCCGCTAGGTTGGACAACAAGATATAAACCGGACAGAGCGGGGTCGGGGATTTCGCGGCGATTGCCGCCCGGCTTCTCTGCTTCAATCGCTTTGGTCGTGAATGCTTTTGCCATAGTCAATTTGTCCTCTGGGGTAACGTCAGGGTAACGAAACGGAGCGATAGTTGGCGTTACCCTATGTTAGGGGTATTGTTGTCTATGGCGAATGTAGTCAAGAAAAAAAGGCAAAAAATTATGAGGATAGTTTTACATTGTTGGGCTAGGTTAGGGGCCAAATATTGACTGTTAATCAATTTGTCGTAGGTTCGACCCCTACCGCCGGAGCCATTTCACCCCATATTACCGATTGTTTCAAAATAGGCTGTTTTGTGCCTGTTTTTCAGGAACAGCTTTGTCGAATCAAAATGCAGGTGTATAGAAAATCAAAAGTTAACGTTTGGAAAAAGAGAATGTTATGAGCAAGCGCAGTGTTTATGATGCCGAACCAATTCCTGTTTCAGCCAAGGCGGTGATTGACGGGCTGATGGAAAGTGGTGATTTGTTTCGCTATACCGCATCGGTGGATGATCCTTCGCAGGTTACGCTGCTGGAAAAAGAATTTGCCGAATTTATGGGCGTCAAATATGCGCTGGCGGTTAATTCCGCTTCTTCGGCGATTTATCTTTCTTTGCTGGCGGTCGGGGTTAGCCCCGGGGATCAGGTGTTGATCCCCGCATGGACATTTGCCGCCGTGCCAAGCGCGGTTGTCAATGCCGGTGCCTTGCCCATTCTGGTTGAGGTCGGCGCTGATCTTCGCATTGATATGGCTGATTTCAAACAAAAACTGAACGGTAAAACCAAAGCCGTGATTATCAGCCATATGCGCGGCCATACCAGTGATATGGATGCGATTATGGCGCTGTGTGACGCGGCAGATGTGCCGGTGATTGAAGATGCAGCCCATTCATTGGGCACGCTCTGGAATGGCAAAAAGGTTGGCACTATGGGCGCGGCCGGGTGTTTCAGTTTTCAATCCTATAAAATGGTTAATGGCGGCGAGGGTGGTATGTTGCTGACCAATGATCCTGATATTTTAGCCAAAACCGTATTTATGTCAGGCGCTTATGAGCATAACTGGGCCAAGCACGCGCATCCGGATGTGCCGTTTGAAAAATATCAAAATCTGTTTCCATTGTTTAATCTGCGTATGAATAATCTTTCTGCTGCGGTGATCCGGCCGCAAATTCCGCTGGTCGATGAACGGGTGGCCAAGGGGCTGAGCAATTATGAATATGTCGAAAGCAAGCTGAATGCCTCCGGCTTTATTGCAGTGCCAAAGGCAGACCATCGCGAACGCCGCGCGCCGGATTCCTTGCAATTCAACCTGATCGGGTTTTCAGATGAAGAAGCTTTTGATGTGATGCAAATATCAAAACAACGGGGCAATATGATCAGCATTTTTGGCATGCAGGGCGATAATGCACGGGTGTTCTGGAACTGGAAATTTATCGGTAATGTGCCGGAATTGCCCATCACCCGCGCCATGCTGAAACGCGCTTGTGATATTCGGCTGCCAATTGGTTTGACCCGCGAAGAGCTGGACCAAACCGTTGATTTCATTCTTGATTGTGTTTCCGACGCCAAGCGCGCCGTTGCCTAAAGCAATCTGAATTCACTGCGTAGCCAGCCAAATTGTGCGATGGCGCGGTCAATTAACATTGCCTTGATCAATGGTCTCATGCGCGTGGCAATGTCGCGTGGCATAACATCAAGCGTATCGCGCCGTGCAAACAGCGAGATGCGCCGCGACAGGCCATTAATTGGAATAGGCATCATATCAACCGAATCCTGAAAACGCTGCGCCCGCAGGTAACACATGGGCGGGGCAATCGCCCATCCGGCGCCTTTGGCAACCATCGCCATGATGGATTGATAGCTGTCCAAGGTAAATTTCTGCGGGATCGACAGGCGTTGATGGGCAAGTGCGGCCTCTATTTTGCGGCCAACAACCTGATTTTCGGGAAACCGGATAAAGGGCAATTGCATCAATTGCGCAAAGCTGTCTTGCGCCGGATCAATTTTTCCCTTTGGGGCCAGCGCCACAAATGGTTCGTTCAATAGCGGATAGATTTCCATCCAGTCAGCACTGCTATCGGGTTCGGCGGCGATACAAATATCGACACTGCGCGATTCGAGCGCGGCCAGATTGGAATGGCTGGCACCGGTTGACAACACAAGATGGGCTTGGGGCATGTCTTCGGATAGCTGCGAGATCAGCGCAGGGGTCACGTCCGGTTCAAAATCATCAATAATGGCAATGCTAAACCGGCTGAGCTTGGAAAAATCCTGCGCGGAAAGCTCGGCTCTGGCCAGAATTGCCTCTGCCAGAATATTCTGGGCGCGGCGCTGAAACAAAAACCCCGAAGGGGTCAGGGCCAAGGGCCGCGCGGCGCGGTCCAGCAATATGGTGCCAAGTTCGGATTCAAGGTTGGATATCTGCTGGCTGATGGATGACGGGCTGGTTTTCAGGCGGCGCGCGGCGGCAGCAACAGATCCTTCTTCAACGGCGGCAATAAATATCTCGATGGAACGCAAGGTCAGGCGGCTCATGCCATCACCGCGTCAATCGACTGGGTGATTACATCGGCCAGAATATCCGCCTGATCATTGGTCAGGCCCAGTGGCAGGCGCACATCGCAAAGGCTGGAAAGCACCCGTTCAGATTGCCCAACCGGTTGATCCCTCGAAATATATTCCCAATGGATCGAACGCGAGGTGAAACCAACCGCTTTGTCCCCGCCAAAAAACTTGATCGGCACACCGTGTCTGGCGCTTTGTTCAAGCACGGCATCGATATTACCCCCTGCCAGAAAAAACTGGATCGAAGTTGGCGTGTAATTTTCTTCTTTTGGGCGATCCGGCAATCTTATCATTTGATGGCAACGCAAACGGCTTGCAATCCGGTCATGGATTTCGCGCCAACGCTTGTTGCGTGCTGCCAGCAATGGCAATTGCGGGCGCAGGATTGCGGCAACTAACGCGCTCATCCGCATGGAATGATTGGCACAACTGCCTTTCCAATGCTCGAAAACCACCGGATCAGGCGCGGCGGCATGTTGTTTATACAGCATATAGCTGCCCGACATTAAAATCGCACGCGCGGCGATATCTGCATCATTGGTAACAATCAAACCACCTTCGCCGGTGTTGAATTGCTTATAGGACTGGCTCGAAAATGCAGCCGCAATGCCGAATTGGCCGGTCTGAACGCCGTTCCATGTGGCGCCCATGGTGTGGGCGCAATCCTCGATCATTTTGATGTCAAATTCAGCACATATTGCGGTAATTTCATCCATATCGGCGATATGGCCGCGCATATGGCTTTGCAACAGGAATTTGGCGCCGGTCTGCGCAGCCCTTGAGCGCAACGCATCGGGGTCAATCACCAAACGCTCATTAATATCAACCAACACGGTTTCAGCGCCCAGATGTTGCAAAGCCCCCGGAACCGGTGCAAGGGTAAAGGCGTTTAGCAACACCTTGTCACCGGCCTGCACCCCTGCGGCCTTTAACGCCAGAAACATCGCCGAACCACCGGAATTAACCGCGATACAGTATTTTGCCCCCAGCATTGCCGCGAATTCACTTTCCAGCAATGCAGCCTCGTTGCCCTCGCCACCCATCTCGCCGTAACGAAACAAATGGCCGGTTTTCAACAGCCGCATCGCCGCGTCAATCGAGGCTTGCGGCGGGGGTTCGGGCGTTGCGAGGTCTAGGTCAAGTCTGGCGCGCATGGGGTCTCCGAATTTGGGCTTGGAAAGCGGGGCTGAAACCAGATATAACAGCGGAATGAAAACAATAACAACTACTGACGCGCTGGTCGCGTATTGCGCTGAATGCGCCACCCACCCGTATGTAACCATAGATACCGAGTTTTTGCGCGAGCGCACGTATTATGCACAGCTATGCCTTGTGCAGGTCGCCATGCCGGGCGAGGGCACGTCAGGCGCTGTTTTGATTGATACATTGGCTGGCGGGCTGGACCTTGCGCCGTTATATGATCTGTTTCGCGATGAAAACGTGGTCAAGGTATTTCACGCCGCGCGGCAAGATCTGGAGATTTTTGCCACCGAGGGCGGGGTGATTCCAAAGCCGTTTTTTGACACCCAAGTGGCGGCGATGGTGTGCGGGTTTGGTGAACAGGTCGGCTATGAAACCCTTGTGCGTAAAATTGCGCGTGAACAGGTCGATAAATCCAGCCGCTTTACCGATTGGTCGCGGCGGCCCTTGTCTGCCAACCAGAAAACCTATGCGATTGGCGATGTCACCCATCTGCGGGTGGTTTATGAAGAACTTGCCAAGCAGCTGAAGGAAACCGGTCGCGAGGCATGGGTGGAGGAAGAATTGGCGGTGCTGATGAACCCCGATACTTATATTATCAAGCCTGAAAACGCATGGAAACGCCTGAAAACCCGCACCAATTCGCGGCGCTTTCTGGCGGTGGCGCGTGAACTGGCTGCTTTTCGCGAAGAATACGCACAGCGTAAAAACATCCCGCGGCCCCGCGTATATAAGGATGATGCATTGTTGGAACTAGCGGCAAACAAACCCAAAGATTCCCATGAGCTTGGCAAATCGCGCCTGTTGCGTGACGGGCGGCGCGGCGAAATTGCCGAAGGTATTTTGGCAGCGGTAAAGCGCGGTGTGGAATGTGAAGAAGAGGATCTTCCGGATTTGCAAAAACAGCGGGAAAAGAAACAAGGGTCCGAGGCATTATCGGACCTGTTGCGGGTATTGCTAAAGGCAAAATCATCAAGCGCGGGGGTGGCGGCAAAGCTGATCGCGACCTCGTCTGATCTGGATCGCATCGCCAACGAAGAAACGCCGGATGTGCCCGCATTGCGCGGCTGGCGGTTGAAAACCTTTGGTGCCGATGCATTATTATTGAAACAAGGCAAAATCGCGCTTTCGGCCACGGCGGATGGTGTCAAGATTGTTCCGGTATGAGGCTGGCAATTGTCGGTGGATCGCGAGAGGCTGAACTGCTGACCAAGGCGGTTGAAAAGCTGGGGGTTGAAATTGACCCGTCAGCTGAGCTGGTGGTGATTGCGCCGCATCCTTTTGATACGGACCTGATTGAATGCGCCATGCTATCGGCAAAGGGCAAGCCGCATATTTTGTTGCAACGGCCGAAATGGCTGCCGGAACCGGCGGATAATTGGCATTTTGCAAATTCCGCATCGATAGCAGCACAAATCCTTGAATCGTTAAAGGTAAGACATGCCTTGCTGGCGGTTGGCAACGGGCGGTTGGCGCCGTTTTACCGGCTTGAAAATATTGAACTGATGGTGCGCAGCCGAAATACGCCGCACCCGCCCGCGCCGCCAATGGGCAAAATCTGCCCGTTTTTTGGCCCGTTTAATGTTGAAACCGAGCTCAAAAGCTTGGCTGAAAACAACATCGACGCGCTGGTGGTGCATAATGCAGGCGGGCAGGGGGGGTGGCCCAAATTGGCCGCCGCGCGCCAGCTTGGCTTGCCTGTGGTGCTGATTGATCGGCCCGATTTACCTGATATAAAAACCGTTACAAATGTTGATGCGGCGCTGGAATGGATTGCGGCATCCTTGGGTCTGGACCTATGCGGGCAAAGCGCTTAAATGCTAGGCGCAAAGGAGCGCCCAATGGCCAGTAAACAATTCGAAGAGATCGCAGAAGATTTTGAATTTCTTGATGAATGGGAAGACCGTTATCGCTATGTCATTGATCTGGGCAAGAAAATGGCAGATATGGACCCGGCCCACAAGATTGACGCCACAAAGGTGCATGGCTGTGCATCCCAAGTGTGGATCATGCCCGAGATTGAAGGGCAGGGCAGTAATGCCATTATCCGGTTTACCGGTGATAGCGACGCGATGATTGTGCGTGGGTTAATTGCGGTTTTGCATGCGCTTTATAACGGGCTAAGTGCGCGCGAAGCCGTGGCCGTAGATGCGCTGGCAGAAATGGGCCGTCTGGGGCTGGATCAACATCTTTCGGCGCAGCGGTCAAACGGATTGCGCGCGATGATTGAACGGCTGGATGGCATTGCTGCTAAACTGGTTGGATAAACGCCTGATGGGCATAGGAACGGATTAAAATTATGGATGCGCTAAGCAAATTACTGGCGGAACGAGACTGGATTTTGGCAGATGGCGCCACGGGCACCAACCTGTTTGCCATGGGGCTGGAGGCTGGCGAGGCGCCGGAATTGTGGAATGTCGACCAGCCCGCCAAAATCCGTGCGCTTTATGACGGGTCTATTAATGCGGGCAGCGATATGTTTCTGACCAATTCTTTTGGTGGCACTGCCTCGCGCCTGAAATTGCATAATGCCCAGGACCGCGTGCGAGAGCTTAACCGCGTTGCCGCCGAGATCGGCCGCGAAGCCGCAGATGCATCTGGCCGCACGGTTGTTGTTGCCGGTTCTGTTGGCCCAACCGGCGATATCATGGAGCCGGTCGGCGATTTATCCCATGCTTTGGCCGTGGAAATGTTCGAGGAACAGGCCAGCGGTCTGATGGAAGGCGGCGCGGATATTTTATGGGTCGAGACCATTTCCGCCCCCGAGGAATTCAGAGCCGCCGCCGAGGCATTTGCCAATCTCAACGCGCCGTGGTGTGGCACCATGAGCTTTGATACCGCGGGACGCACCATGATGGGGCTTACTTCGGTTAATATGGTGTCATTGGTCGCAGGAATCCCCAATCAGCCGATTGCATTCGGGGCAAATTGCGGGGTTGGGGCCTCGGATTTATTGCGCACCATTCTGGGTTTTGCCAAGGAAAACCCAAATATGCCGGTTATTGCCAAGGGCAATGCGGGCATTCCCAAATATCAGGACGGCCATATCCATTATGACGGCACACCGGAATTAATGGGCGAATACGCGGTTATGGCGCGTAATTGCGGGGCGCGCATTATTGGCGGCTGTTGTGGCACCATGCCTGTGCATCTGGAAAAAATGCGCGAGGCATTGGAAAACACACCAAAAGGCCCAGCGCCAAATCTGGCAGAAATCGAGGCCGCAATGGGCGGGTTTTCATCGCCAGATGATGGCACCAGCGGCATCGCCCCCCCCAAACGCGAACGGCGGCGGCGCAAATAGGTCGCTCCTCGACTTATCAAGTCGTAAAATGCAAAGATTAATCAACGGGCTGCACCATAAATCAATCTTATGCACCTGTGACAAAGGAATATTTTTATGTCCGAAGAAGATGACCTGATTCTAAGCGAGCTTGATGATGACGAGCTGGTTTTGCAGATGTTTGATGATCTTTATGATGGCATGGCTGATGAAATTGCCGAAAGCGTCAATATTTTGCTGGAACGCAAATGGCTGCCTTATGATGTGCTGACCAAAGCGCTTGTGGAGGGCATGCGCATCGTTGGTATTGATTTTCGCGACGGTATTCTATTTGTGCCAGAGGTTTTGCTGGCCGCAGGTGCGATGAAACGCGGCATGAAAATCCTGAAACCGTTATTGATCGAATCCGGTGCGCCGCAGCTTGGCAAAATGGTGATTGGCACGGTTAAGGGTGATATTCACGATATTGGCAAAAACCTTGTGGCGATGATGATGGAAGGCGCGGGTTTTGAGGTCGTAGACCTTGGCATCAATAATCCTGTTGAGGATTATCTGGCGGCGCTCAAAGCCGAAAATGCCGATATTCTGGGCATGTCGGCGTTGTTGACCACCACCATGCCTTATATGAAAACCGTCATAGATACGATGATCGCCGAGGGTATTCGTGATGATTATATCGTGCTGGTTGGCGGCGCGCCCTTAAACGAGGAATTCGGCAAAGCCATCGGTGCCGACGCCTATTGCCGTGATGCAGCCGTGGCCGTGGAAACCGCCAAAGACTATATGGCGCGTAAACACAACCAGTTGTGACCCGGGACTTGACACAGTTTTCAGACGCGCCCGAGCCTAGCCCCGGGCGCGTGCTGATTCTGGCCTGCGGGGCCTTGGCACGGGAAATCATTGCGCTTAAAGATTTGAATGGCTGGGATCATTTTGTGCTGCAATGCCTGCCTGCTGATTTGCATCTGACCCCTGATAAAATCCCCGATGCGGTAGCGGCCGTTGTGCGGCAATCAAAAGACAGGTTCGCAAAAATATTTGTGGCTTATGCGGATTGTGGCACTGGCGGCATATTGCAAAAACGCTGTGATGATCTGGGGGTTGAAATGATTTCCGGCCCGCATTGTTATTCGTTTTTTGATGGAAACAAGGCTTTTGAACAGCGCGGCGAGATCACATCCTTTTACCTGACCGATTTTTTGGCGCGCCAGTTTGATGCATTTGTGTGGAAACCCATGGGGTTGGACCGTCACCCGGAATTGCGCGATATGTATTTTGGCAATTATGAAAAACTGGTCTATCTGGCCCAGACCAATGACCCCGCGCTTGATAAAAAAGCCGAGCAAGCCGCCGTGCAGCTTGGCCTGAAATATGAACGCCGCTTTACCGGATACGGCGATCTGGCAACCGCGCTGGCCCCCTAAATTTGCTCCCTAAAGGTAATTCGCGCGGCTAAGATCATATTTGGCCATTTTTTCATTTAAGGTCCGGCGCGGCAAAACCAGCTCGTCCATAACCTTGGAAACCGAACCGGTATGGCGACGCAGGGCGTTATCAATCAACATGCGCTCAAAGGCCTCGACATGTTCTTTAAGCGGCTTTTGCGCGGTTGAGGTGGATGCAGAAGCAACGGTTTCGGTTGCCAATAATTGCGAAACCGCATCTTCGCCGTGGCGCGATTGAATTACTGCGCGTTCCGCAAGGTTTAACAATTGGCGGATATTGCCGGGCCAAGGTGCGCTTAACAAATTGGCGGCATCCGCCGCCGAAATTTCCAGTGGCGCACAGCCGTATTCTTCACAGAAAATCTGGGTAAAACGGCCAAATAATTCAAGAATATCTTCGCCGCGTTCCCGCAAGGTTGGCGCGGTGATTTCCATTGACGACAGGCGGAAAAACAAATCCTGACGCAGGCTGTCAGCAATGGATTTACTCTGATCCTCTTGTCCGGCCACGGCAATGATACGCACCCGGGGCGTTTCACCATCAGCGGTTTCATTGTCCAAAGTTTCAAGCATGGTCAGCAGCTGCGCCTGTGAGACCGAAGAAAGCGACCCGACATCGTCAAGACACAGGGTGCAAGGTTCCGTATAAGACATGATCGGTTTGATTTCAGCTGAATCCGAGGGGCCAAAAAGCCGCTGGTTTAATTCTGCGTCGCTCAGCGCGGCACAATTTAACGTAATCAGCGGTTTGCCTTGGCGTGGCCCGCAGGCATGGATTGCATTGGCAATCAGGCTTTTGCCGGTGCCGGTCTCGCCGTGGATCATCACATTGCCATCGGCAAAGGAAATATCCAGAATGTCTTCGCGCAGCTTTTCAATAGCTTGCGAGCTGCCAATAAGTTTCCGCAGCAAAACCGTTCCATCGGCCAATTCGCGCCGCAAGGTCCGGTTATCCAGCGTCATGCGCCGTGCGGCAATGGCGCGTTTGGTCAGTTCGGCCAGACGGTCAGGATCAAACGGTTTTTCGATAAAATCATAAGCACCGTATTGCATGGCTTCGACCGCCATTTGCACATCGCCGTGGCCGGTGATTAAAATAACCGGTAGCGCGGGATCCTGAGCATGCAGGCGTTTCAGCATATCCATGCCGCCCATGCCGGGCATACGGATGTCTGAAATGACAACACCCTCAAAATCGCTGCCAATTTCGGCAAGGGCTTTTTCGGCATTTTCAAAACACAGGGTGGGCAATCCGGTTAGCTCCAGCCATTGGCTGATGGAATCGCGCATATGGGTTTCGTCGTCAATGATAGCAACTTTAAGGGTCTCTGGCATGATTACTCTGTAGCCTCTTTGATTTTGCCCGCATTCGGTAGGTGCAATTCAAAAAT
>JAKITE010000014.1 GCA_021648225.1 Paracoccaceae bacterium | reverse complement strand
CAGAATGGCTCTGGACATACAACAACGACCGGCCCAACATGGCCATCGGCGGGATCACACCCGCAATGAAACTGAAACTAGCCGCGTAATCCTACAAGCGGACCCCATTAAAAATGGGGGGATTACCCAATCTCCGCAAGGTCATGCGCAGCTTTGCGGCTAAGTTTAATCTCAGTCATCGCGGGTGGACGCGCGTGTTTCCGAGGTGGCCCAAATATCATCGAGCGACTGATCGCTAAGGCCACTTTCCAAACCATCAGCGATCGACTGCCTTAGCTTTTCTAAAAGATCATTTTGCGATTGGTCACGTCGAAGAAGGTCCCGAATATACTCACTATCATTGGTAAAGGACCCCCGCGCAATTTGCGATTTAATCCAATTGTCTTGGGTGTCGCTAAGTGTAATCGTTTTTCGTACTGTCGCCATTTCGACGCCTTTCCTTAGGGGTGTCATACTATTGGTGCATCTGGCGCATGTCAACCTATGAGGATAAGTACCGCATCAACGATATGACGGCCATGAAGGTCGGCTAACTGAAATTTGCGCCGCAGAGATTTATTACAGGCCAAGGTCAGCTAAGGGCCGTCTTTACTCCACTCCCCCAACACGCGCCCAGAACCCGAATTTGCGGGCATGGGTTTTCTTCAGCTGCGCTAGATAAGTTGCGTGGTCGACTAACCCGCTGGGTCGGGCGGGGTCTGCATCTTCGGCCAGCAGGGCAAGTTTTCCCAAGTATTTCGTGCCATGCGAATAGGCCTTGGAGCGTGCGCGCGCCAGAATGTCATCCAGCAGTGCGCGATAAAGGATTGTTGCGGCCAGCGGGTGCTCGTGCTCCAGAAGTGCCGCAATTTTGGGCAGGGTGTGCCAATCGCCGCCGTCCCAGCGGTGCGGGTGTGTCGCGATCAGTTCTGCGGCCAGATCCAGACGTGGCCAGTCCAGAAAAAATTGCAGCGCTGCCTCTGGGGTTGCCTTTTCTAGTGCGAAAGCATGGGCGCGGTCCTCGGCCTCGATGTCCTCAAAATCCGGTAGGCATTTGAGATATTCACGCAGGATATCGGCGGAGATAACTGCCTCAAAACAGCGCCAACGCAGCACTTGTGCGGCTGCGTTCTCATCAAGGGCCTCAAGAATTTTTGCCTCCAGGCTGACCCGCGAAGACGACATGCCATCATCGGCCTTACCAAATGTCCTTCGACCTGGTTTGCGCACCCAGTCAAGCGCCTCGGTGCTGCGCCCCGCCTCCAGCAGCTGTGCCGCAATCCCGAGCGTATTTTGCATATGCGGGGGCTTTTTCGCTTCCAGCTTAACAAGCAGGTCGATATTTCCGGACGCTGACGCGATGGTCTGGCGCATTTCGGCCCATTGCGAGGTCATGGAATAGAACCAGTCATCCGATGTGCGCGTCGCTTCCTTGGCTTGGCGTTCGGTGATAGCCTCTTTCAGGTCGCCGTCCCAGCGGGCCAAGGTGTCTTGCGGTAGATGCGGAGCGACGGTTGTGGTCACCTCGGACAGATAGCCATGCGTGCTTTCGCCCAGTGCGGCCATAATCCTGTCGGGCATCAAGTCGGCCTCTGGCTTGGGCAAGGTTTGCACCAGATTGCCGGTTGCCTCAATCGCTTGATAATAGACGTCCTGAACGTGGCCCGAGGAATCATCGACGCGCGCAAACACCCGCTCATGCGTGGCGATGAAGCGCAGCAACCGGTCGATGGCCAAATCCGGGGCGGCAGGGCCAAGCTCCGCGGTGATGGTATCGATCAGGCTGCGCAGGTCATCGCGAAAGGCGCGAACCCTGTCCCACTCGATAAAGCTTTTGGCCCGATCCAGCCCGGAAAGCCGCCTGTCGATCAGTTTGGCAGTGGCTTGCGGGCCGGATTTCCCAGCCAGCGCCGCTTTGACCTGCCGCCGAAAACCGGCGTTGCGCTCGGCCTCGGCCAGCACCAACTGCGCGAGCTTATCGGCACCGAGGTCTTTCAGCTTCTCAATAGAAAGGGCAGGCTTGCGAGCCATCGGCAGGACCTTGATTTGGAACGGTTACGCCGATTTATGCCCTGATTTGGGCATGGGCGCAAGTATTGGGCATTGGATAGATAAGAATGCCGCGCAATGAACGAACGGCAGCAATGCCAAAACTGGAATGCGACGGCGGATTGGTCGATGAAAGACGGCTTTGGGCCGTTCGTATCTAAGTCCTCCTCCTTGTGGCCTGTTGTCAAAGTGAACGCACTGGGTCACTGATGGCTCCCTTTAGAAGTCTGCCACGATCCGCAAGTCGCGCAGTGGCTTCACCACGGTTATCGTGTGCGCGTAGATCGGGTCCGCTTTGTAAGCGGCCAGCGCTTCGGCGTTTGCAAACTCGCCATAGACGATCACGTCAACTTCGGATGAAGCAGTTTGCTGGGTTATTTTTCATTTTAGTATTTCCCTTTTTAACAGTTAGAGTAAGTGGCGCTTGATTGCGCCTATTTGGATAGAGCCTTCAAGAACGCCTGATCCAAATCTCGTGTTCCAGTTTCGCTAAGGAGCTGGCTAGAATTGTTGTAAGTTTCGATTTTCTTTGATTTCAACAAACATATATTCTCACAGTTGCCGCCTATCTCGTCTAACAAATGTGACGAGACGACGATGCTGCAGTTTGTTTCGGTTTTTTCGTGAAGTAGTTGCCAAATTAGCGCGCGATACTCGGGATCAACACCTGCAGTAGGTTCATCTAGCAGGTATGCTTTTTTGTTAAGCGATAGGATGAATCGCAGAAATAACCATTTCTTTTCTCCAGTTGAGCACTTCCCACATCTGCGATTTTCAAGTAACCGATATCGGTCCCTCTCTACAGCGCTCCATGTGTCTATGACATTTGATTTATCTGAATGATGTGACGTATTAAGAGCAATCAGCAAGTCAAATGCTTCGGAGACGGTCAGCATATCCGGCAGTATTGTTTCTTGGCTCATTAGCAAAACATCAGAAAGCTGCAATCCAGTTTCGGAGCGAACTGCTTGAGTATTGAATTGCCCAAGAATCTGCCCAAATAGGGTGCTTTTTTCGCTGCCATTCGGTCCAATTAGTCCGGTGATTTGCCCTTCATTTATCTTCATGTCGAGCGCGGATAGGATGTTTTTGTTGCCGTAGCTGAAACTCAAATTTTGAATAGTGATAGCACACTGTCAATCGCAGAGTAAAAACGGTCCATGTCGCGGCGTAAAATTGGTCCACTGAGCGACGGGTGTTTTGTTTCCGGAGACAACAGCCGCCTTTTCCGGTGGACCTGACCGGAGGGTGGGCTTGCCCGCCTGTAGGTCAGGTTCACCGGAAAAGGTTTTCATGTTTGATTGCCTCTGATTTACAGGATGGCTCTGGGCCAATTTACCGGGTTTGGCGTTTGGCGCGGCTGTGTTTGAGACGGTAACTTTCGCCGTTCATCTCTAGAATATGGACGTGGTGGGTCAATCGATCCAACAAAGCCCCAGTGAGCCGCTCTGATCCAAAGACTTCGGTCCATTCATCAAAGGGCAGGTTTGAAGTTATAATGATGGAACCACGCTCGTAGCATTGGGATATGACCTCGAAGAGCAATTCCGCACCGGATTTGCTGAGGGGGACAAAGCCCAATTCGTCCACTGCCCGGCAGGGGTTTGCTTGCAAACCACGAGAGGGGATGATCAACAGGTTCTGGCTTGTCAGTTGCTTTTGCAGCCGCTGCAATTTGCGCTCGTCTTGGGCCTCAATCAGATCATGGACCAGGGCTGCTGCCGTTGTGAAGCGTACTTTCAGCCCTCTCTGGCATGCGGCCAATCCAAGTCCCAAGGCGATATGCGTTTTGCCCGTGCCGGAAGGTCCAAGGGCGATGATGTTTTCCCTGCGGTCAACGTAATCACACCGTGCCAGCTCCATTGTCAGGGGTTTGTTTAAGCTGAGTATGATCTTGAAGTCAAAGCTGTCCAGGCTCTTAGTGCTGGGGAACTTCGCCGCCTTAATTCGCCGTTCAATCATGCGACACTCGCGGTCAATCAGCTCCATCTCACACAGCCGCGCCAGATATTGGATGTGGTCTTTGTTCTCTGCTGCACAGATCTGGGCCTGTTTGGCATATTCCCCTTGGAAGGTTGGCAAACGCAACTTCTTGAGATGATGCTGCAGAAGGGTTTGTGGAGCTTCGGTCATGCTGGCGTCCCTCCCATCAAGCTCATGTAACTGGACGGGCGCGTCATTCCAACATTCGCCTTTGGCAGATAAGGGTAGAAGTCCAAATCCAATCGTGGTGGCCGCTTCTCGACGCGGCACAGCACAAGGTGTTTTACAGCGTCATAGCCAATTGCACCCATATCAATGGCCTGCTGGATTGCGCCCTGTACAACATCCATCTCAAATGTTTCCAAAAGGCGCAGGACTTGCACGTATTCCCGCTTGCCCACTGCCTGGCAGTGTATGCGCAGCATACACGAGAAGGGGGCTTTCCCATTCGAGCTTCTAAAAGCCTGTGTAGGATGGCAAATACATCCGGAAGATCCCAGCCCTGCAAAGGGGCAGCCTGATCCAGCGCCCCCACCTTCTGTTCAATCAAAGGCAAGAAGTGGAGCGGATCAAAAATCATATCCGCCGATGCGTAGGACCGTTTGTGGCGTGCAATCACCTCGTTGCCGCAACCGATAATGACTTCATGCACAAAACCACGCACGTGGACATCGTGGTGCGCATAGGCCACCGGTACAGAGTAATCATTGCTTTTATAACGCACCATCGAGATCGATGTGGCGCGTGTGCTGACGTGGTCGCAGGCCTCATATTCTGCAACAGGTAATCCCATCAGGGCATCCAAGTCCGACATCAGGCGCTCACCGATGGTTTGATTGTGCCCTCGTAGTTTGTCACCCTGACGCTCTAAACACCTCTGCTCCAAATGTGCGTTCAAATCATCAAAGCTATCATAGTGCGGCGCAGGCACCATGAAGTTGCCCCTCTCATGGTTTGAAGGCAAACCACTGCCGGGCAGCGGGACGTGTATATCCGACCATGCCCTCAACGTTGCCTTTGTCGTTGCCCCGCGCAGGCCGACCGAACTTGTCATCAAACAGGTAATGTGATTGCAGTTCTGTAAATCGACGCGTGCGGACGCGGGTTTTATCTCCCAAGATACGCGCAACGGCAATCTTGGTATTATCGTAAAGAATGGATTGGGGTATTCCATCGAAGAAGGCAAAGGCTGATACATGGCCATCGCAAAACGCCTCGGTCGTCTCCGCAGGATACCCCTTCACAAACACCGCATCAGAATGTGGCAGGCTCATCACGAAGAAGTGGATCTTGCACTCCACGCCGCCAATCACCCCAAGGGTCTCACCAAAATCCACCTGCGCATGGCCCGGGCGATGCGCCAGAGGCACAAACACCTCTTTGGTGCGCCGCTTTTGTTCGCGAACGTAATAGGTCACCGTGGTCAGACTGCCCATGTATCCGTGCTCGTCCCGCAGACGTTCAAAAATACGCTTGGCCGTGTGGCGCTGCTTTTTGATCAGCGCTTTATCGGTGCGCAATATCTCGTCGATAACACCAACATAACCATCAAGAGCTGGTCGTATTGGTGCTTTTGAACGACGATACCCCGGCGGCAACTCATGACACAACATCTTCGCAATCGTCTTGCGGTCCTTGTTGAAATAACGCGCCGCTTCTCGAGCAGACATGCCGTCCTTCAAGCAAGCACGGCGCACACGATTATAAATATCCACAGAATACATCTCCCGCCCTCCGATAATACGAAGGGCATAAACTGGCGGTATTTTACGCCGCTACAATCACATTTTGTGATTGCTTCTGTGGACCAATATTGCACTGCGTTTTACATTTAAGTCTGCTTTTGTAAGAATGGACAATCCGGTGGTCGCCACTAGTAAGGTCTGGATGCTCGCCTACGGTCTTTGCAACCGTTTCCATAAATATTTTAATCGAATGCCTTTTTTCGTCAAAGGCTTCAAGTAAACCATCAAAATTGGAAGGCTGGTTCTCCATCATAGCATTCCAACTCTGGCCATAAAGTCCTTTGCGAAAATTTGATAAGCACTTTGGGTTGCTTTATATTTTTCTTGATTTCCGGCTATCGTACTTACGTCACCCCTCTCAAGCTTGCCGCAATCTGGTAGTTGCCACATAGGAAGATTGTATTTCTGAGACATACTTGGGAAAGTATTGTGGGTGTGAATAACTGCACTTTTGCCCATTGAAGCTGATAGATATGCACTATTTTCGAAGGTTATTTCGGGATCTATAAAATTCTTAATAGTTTCGGGTATTTGGCTGGCGTAATGGTAATGTGCTTTAGCCAACTGCAAGGCGTTAAGCCCATCATACTTCTTTGCATTAAAAAGAGTGTATCCCATAAGCTTAACGAACTTATCTGGAAATGATTTGCGTTTTGGGTCTGATAAAAGTTGGAATATTGTGTCGAATTGTTTTCTCCAAATTTTAAGCGCATTGCCGATATTTCTGATGCCGTATATTGAAAATAGATCAGGAGAGCACGGGATGATAAAACCGTCTGTTAAAGTTAACAAACTTCGGTTCAGTGCACCCAAGCTCGGTGACGTATCAAAAATTACGATATTATAGCCGTAAATCTCGGCGTACTCATATGCAAGTTGACGCACTCGCGTCGCGGTGCGTATCGCGAGCGGATCACCCTGATAAATGCCCCCCCCAACGCTCCGCAATTTTTGCTTCGTAGAGGTGAAGTGTCAACCGTCCCGGCAAAAGGTGCACATTGTCAGTCAGCTGAACTGGCGGGGGAAGTTTATCAAGATCTGCAGTCCCGTCTTCAGTTGGCTTAAGAGTAAAGTGAACAGAGCGAGGTGAACTTGTCAATTTAGCCAGAGCTTTTTCACCATCCATTTTCCTCTGCGAATCAAAGTCTTCAACATAAGAATCCTCAGGTTTCCAAATTTCGTGAATCGCATCCATTTCCAACGAAAATATGGTCAAGTTACATTGAGGATCCAAATCCATCAAAAGAATTTTGTTTCCCTGTTCCCCCAATGCGTGAGCTAGATGGAAGGTTAGTGTAGTCTTGCCCACACCACCTTTATTGTTGAAAATTGTTACTATTTTTGGCTGCATTGACAAATCTCCTTCGCTTGCAAAGCAACTTAGAACATATGCTCAAGATTGCAACTCGCGCTCTCTGGTTTAATTCAATGTATAGTTCGCAATTTTAGCGCACAAAATGACAAAACTGGCTTTAAGAACCGCTCGCACCTCTCTATTTTGCTTCCACAAATAGATTTCAGCGGCATTACAGCGAACGGTCGCCGATTATTGACTTTTATAATGCTCTTAAAGTTTTCTCTAATTTAAATGTAGCACCAGCGTAGCACCACACAAAGCAGCAGTGCAAACAACCGCCCGAAAGCGGCTCTCAAGTAGTTGATTTTATTGGTAAAAATTGGTTGCGGGAGTAGGATTTGAACCTACGACCTTCAGGTTATGAGCCTGACGAGCTACCGGGCTGCTCCATCCCGCGACAATTCCAGCCTTGGCTGATGGCGCTTACCTAACACTCGGTTCGGGGGTTCACAACCGTTAAATCTGCCTAAATTGCACAAAGTTTGGCTTTGGGCAGAACACGGAGATGCGGGCCATAATTAACCGGTGTTTTTTGCACCGGTTGCCAAACTCTGCAAATGGTAAAAACTGGATTTGGGGGTGCGTTTCTGGGTCTCGAAATCCACATGGATCAAGCCAAACCGTTTTTCATAGCCAAACGCCCATTCAAAATTATCCAGCAAGGACCAATAGAAATAGCCTTTGACATTAATGCCGTGGTCGATGGCTTTTTGAACCTGTTGCAAATGGGTGTTGATAAAACAAACCCTTGTTTGGTCTTCAATTATTCCGTCTTTAATCGTGTCAGCCAGCGCAATGCCGTTTTCGGTGATAAAAACCGGCATTGCGCCGGCAAATTCCTGTTGCAGCCAGTGCAAAATTTCAAACAGGCCTTCGGGGCAAATATCCCACTCCATTTGGGTTTTGGGCTGGTCAGAGCTGATAAAACCTAGATGCGGCCAAGGGGTTGCCGGCTCGGCTACAACCGTTTTGCAGGTGTAATAATTTACCCCCAGCCAATCAATCGGCGCAGAAATCATTGCCATATCGTCTTGCCAGTTTGCTGGCAGATGTGGCGCAAACGCGTCCAACACCGGTTCGGGATAGGTCCCCGAAAATACCGGCTGCACAAACATGCGGTTCATAATCGCGTCATAGCAGCGGGTGGCGTTCAGGTCTGCCCCGGATTGGCTGGCCGGTTTCAGGGCTTCAAAATTCAATACAATGCCAAGGTTTTTCTGGCCATGGCTACGCAGCCGCGCCAATGCCTCGCCATGGGCTTTCAGCACGTTATGAACCGATTTTGTAGTTGCGAAAATATCGCGCAGCCCCGGCGCGTGATGGCCAAGGAAATATGACAAATAGGTCACACACCAAGGTTCGTTAAGGGTCGCAACCGAGGCCATACGGTCGCCGATCCGGCCCATAATAATATCGCAATAATCCCCAAACCAGTTAACCACATCGGGATTGGTCCAGCCGCCCAGATCATCCAGCGCGGCGGGCATATCCCAATGATAAAGGGTTAAATGAGGCTGAAGCCCGCGCGCAAGGATGGCATCCACCAGGCGATCATAAAAATCCAGCCCTTGTTGGTTAATCGGGCCTTTGCCATCGGGTAAAACCCGTGCCCAGCTGGTGGAAAAGCGATAAGCATCAAAACCCTTTAGCAGGTCTAGGTCCTGCTCAAACCGATGGTAATGATCACAGGCAATTGCGCCGGTCTCGCCATTAACAACCTTGCCGGGCTTGGCGGCAAAACTATCCCACAGGGTCGGGCCAGCACCGCCATATGCATGGCCCTCTATTTGATAGGCCGAGGTTGCGGCACCAAACAAAAACCCGTCGGGAAAACCTTTGCGGTTTGTCATTTTGGCACAGGGCCGGTGCTTTCGCCCACGGTCAGCTCGGTTTCCAGCAGGATATGACGCGGGATAGGGTCTTTATCAGCGATAATATCCAGCAGCATCTGCGCGCAAAGCTGCCCCGCATGATGCACCGAGGATTTCGTAGCGGTAAACATCGGAATTTCCGCACCATTTGGCAGATAGGACAAAGCATCATCATGGATAATCACCGAAATATCGCTGCCCATTTTCAGCCCCGCCTCGCCAATGGCGCGGCGCACACCGATGGCCATAATCATCGAGGAAACAATAAAGGCCGTCGGCGCAACTGGCTGGCCAAGCATAAAAATTGCCGAGCGATAGCCGAAATCCTCGGTCATTTCATCGCTGACCATCCATTCGGGCCGCGCAATAACCCCGCGATTGTTCAGCGCATCCAGAAACCCGTCTTTGCGACGTTTGGCAAAATCCATGAATTCCAGCCCGTTAATCAGGGCAATGCGCTGATGGCCCAGATCAAGTAGAAAATTGGCGGCGCGCTCGAATGAACGGCGATTATTGACATCCACCCAGCTATAATCCGTATCGCCATCGCTGGCGCGTCCATGCACCACAAACGGCAAGCCAAGGCTTTTCAGCAGCTTGATACGGCTGTCATTCGGCTTTGGCCCATGCACAATCACCCCGTCAACCGATGTTTTGGCGGCGAGGTCCCGATAGGTGCGTTCCTCATCCACATCCGCCACCACCGACATTAACATGTCATGGGCATTGCGGGAATATACCTCACCCGCAGCGGCGATAAAATCTGCAAAAATAGGGTTGACGATCTCGTGCTTGGTCGAGATCGGAATAACATGGCCAATCGCCATTGAACGCCCCGTAGCCAGCCCTTTGGCGCGGGGGTTGGCCCGATAATTATGGGTAATGGCGGCCGCTTTAACCCGCTTTCGCGTGGCTTCGCTGACCTCTGGAAAATCGTTTAACGCACGGCTTATGGTGGTTTGCGAAATGCCCAGCAATGCAGATAGTTCTTTTAGGTTCATACCAAAGCGCTTTTAGTTATGGATGTTTTTATTATCCTGTTTTCAACGGCAGGTCAAAGGGGAGATGTCATAAAACCACTGGAATCGCCTTTTTATATGGGGCTTGCCCAAATAACTGTTGACAGAATCTTAAGAATGCCGAATGTTCAGGCTATTCAAAGCGCTTTGGAAGGTGGCTTTGAGAAAGATAACACGGGTGTATACGCACCTGAAACCGGAGGAAAAAATGAAACATATTTTATATGCTGGCGCAGCTGCGCTGGCGCTTAGTGCTGGCATGGCCACTGCTGGCGGCCATCTGGCCGGAGAGCAAATCACCGTATTTGGGCCTTGGCTTGGCCCCGATCAGGAAAATGTCGAAGCAGTTCTTGCCGGGTTTGCGGCAGCTTCTGGCGCTGATGTCCGCTATGTCGGCTCGGATAGTTTTGAGCAACAAATCCTTGTGGATGCCGAAGCAGGTTCTGCGGCTAACGTATCTGCATTCCCGCAGCCGGGTCTTGCATCAGACATGGCCGCGCGTGGGTTCTTAACGCCTTTGGCGGATGGCACTGCTGACTGGGTGCGCGAAAATTACGCCGCTGGGCAGTCTTGGGTCGATCTTGGCACCTATTCAGGGCCAGACGGAACCGACAGCCTGTATGGCTTCTTTTACAAGGTCGATGTGAAATCACTGGTCTGGTATGTGCCGGAAAATTTTGAAGATGCCGGATACGATATCCCCGACACAATGGAAGACCTGATCGCGCTTAGCGACCAGATCGTTGCCGATGGCGGCACGCCTTGGTGTATTGGTCTGGGTTCAGGCGGCGCAACCGGCTGGCCAGCAACCGACTGGGTCGAAGACCTGTTGTTGCGCACCCAAACCCCCGATGTTTACGACCAATGGGTAAGCAACGAAATTCCGTTTAATGACCCGCGCATTGTTGCGGCGATTGACGAATTTGGTGTGTTTGCGCGCAACGATGATTATGTTGCCGGTGGCGCGGGTGCGGTTGCTTCAACCGATTTCCGCGACAGCCCCAAAGGTCTGTTCAGCTCTCCTGCTCAGTGCTATTTGCACCGTCAGGCCAGCTTTATTCCGGCCTTTTTCCCTGAAGGAACGGTTGTAGGCGAAGACGCTGATTTCTTTTACTTCCCTGCATTTGCAAGCAAAGACCTTGGCGCGCCAGTTTTGGGTGCAGGCACGGTTTGGGCGATTACCAATGATAGCCCCGGTGCTCAGGCGCTTATCGAATATCTGAAAACCCCCGAGGCCCATGAAATCTGGATGGCGCGCAAGGGTTTCTTGACGCCACATATGGGTGTTGATGCTTCGGTATTCAGTGATCCGACCTTGGCCAAGATGAATGAAATTTTGCTGAACGCGACCACCTTTCGGTTTGACGGTTCAGACCTGATGCCCGGCGGTGTTGGTGCTGGTTCATTCTGGACAGGTATGGTTGACTATGCCGGTGGTAAATCCGCCCAAGAAGTCGCTGACGAAATTCAGGCATCCTGGGATGCCTTGAAATAAGATAATCGCGGAATCCGGTCACGGGTTCCGCAACCTTTTGCCCGGAGAATATCATGCATCCAGCCCTGCAAGGAATTGTGTTCATCATAATCGGTGTCAGCGGCTGTGTTGCCTATTTCTATTTCTCCAACCTGTTTCTGGACAAGGTTTTATGCCCGCCGCGTGGTAAAAACGCTGGCCGCAATATTAACCGCGCCAATCTTATTCGCCCTTGGTTGTTTTTGCTGCCCGCGCTTTTGGCGCTGGGGCTGTATCTGGCCTATCCGGTGGTCGAAACCCTGCGGCTTTCCCTGACCGACCGCGTGACTTTGCCCGATGGCACCACCGCCTATAACTGGGCCGGTCTGGACAATTACAAACAAATGGCCAACGAGCCAAAATTCTGGGAGGCCCTGCGCAATAACGCCCTTTGGCTGTTGGTTGTGCCCGCTTTGGCCACCGCTTTTGGTCTTTTGGCCGCACAGCTGACCGATCGGATAAAATGGGGCAATATCGCCAAATCGCTGATCTTTATGCCAATGGCGATTTCATTTGTTGGCGCGGCGGTGATATTCAAGCTGGTTTATGATACACGCCCCATTGACCAAGAACAGATCGGGGTTTTGAACGCGATTTATCTGGCGCTGGGCGGAACCGAACCTAAAACTTGGTTAACCATTCCGATCTGGAACAATTTTTTCCTGATGGCGGTGCTGGTCTGGATCCAAACCGGATTTGCCATGGTGATATTATCAGCCGCCCTGCGCGGCATTCCCGAAGAAACCATCGAGGCTGCCATTATAGACGGCGCCAACCCGTTTCAGGTGTTTTTCAAAATTAAAATGCCACAGATCAAAAACACCATCATGGTGGTTTGGACCACCATTACCATCGTAGTGCTAAAGGTCTTCGACATCGTGTTTGCCATGACCAACGGCCAGTGGCAAACGCAGGTCTTGGCCAATTATATGTTTGATAAATTGTTCCGCGCCAATGACTGGGGGGTTGGGTCCGCCAGCGCCATGGTCATCATGTTATTGGTCACGCCAATTCTGGTGTGGAATGTGCGTAACGCGCGCAAAGAAATGCAATAGGGGGGGCTGACATGAGTAACATAGCCGGAACCAAATCCAGCCTGACATGGGCGGTGCATATCTCGGTGCTGTTGCTGGTGCTTTTATGGGTTTTCCCGACCTTTGGCCTGCTGGTTTCATCCTTTCGCACCTCGGACCAGATTTCCACCAGCGGCTGGTGGAAATCCATGTTTCCGTCGGAGCAAAATCTGGTGCTGCGCGCCAAAGCGCCCGAATTGCAAGAGCTGCAAGGCGATTTATATGTGATCGAAGGCGAATTATTTGACCCCGAAAAAGAAGTGGAAATCAGCGTTTACGGGATCTCTTCGCAAGACATCAATGCGTTCAATGCGGGCGAATTCGGAGTATTGAAAAAAGGCGGTGACATCATCGTTTCATCAAGTGGTCAATATCGCATGACCAATACCGAACCTTTCACGGGCAGCAGGGGCCAGCGCATTTTTGTAACCGCCACCACGCCGCCGGAATTTACCCTGCGAAATTACCAGAATGTTTTGTTTAACCCCAATAACCGCGAAGGCATGGCCAAAGCGTTTTTGAACACCCTTACGGTGACCATTCCCGCCACCATTATTCCGATTCTGATTGCAGCATTTGCCGCCTATGCGCTGGCATGGATGGAGTTTCCGGGCCGCGCATTGCTGATTGCCGCCATTGTTGGCCTGTTGGTGGTGCCTTTGCAACTGGCGCTGATACCGCTGCTGAAATTGCATAATGAAATTGGCATCGGCAAAGGTTATCTGGGGGCGTGGTTGGCCCATACCGGCTTTGGCTTGCCCTTGGCGATATACCTGTTGCGAAATTACATGGTGGGTTTGCCGCGCGAAATCATCGAAAATGCGCGGGTAGACGGCGCGTCTGAATTCCAGATTTTTGTCAAAATCATCCTGCCGCTCAGCTTTCCGGCTTTGGCATCATTTGCAATTTTCCAGTTTTTATGGACATGGAATGACCTGCTGGTGGCCTTGGTATTCCTGATTGATTCCACTGGCGAAACCACGGTGATGACTAAACAGATTGTCGAATTACTGGGCACCCGTGGCGGTAATTGGGAAATATTGGCAACCTCGGCATTTGTATCGATTTCCGTGCCGTTAATAGTTTTCTTTGCGATGCAAAAATATCTGGTGCGCGGCCTGCTGGCTGGCTCGGTTAAATAGAATAGGCGTTTGAATATGAATACAAATCCGGCAATGCAAACTCTGATAGACGCCAATCCAGATGCGGATTGGTGGCGCGGTGCGGTGATTTACCAAATTTACCCGCGCAGCTTTCAAGACAGCACTGGCGATGGCATTGGCGATTTGCGTGGCATTGTGCGGCGTCTGCCCTATATTGCCGATCTTGGCGTGGATGCGATCTGGATTTCGCCGTTTTTCACCTCGCCGATGGCTGATTTTGGCTATGATGTTGCCGATTTTTGCGATGTTGATCCGGTATTTGGCAGCCTCGAAGATTTTGACGCTGTTGTTAAAACCGCCCATGATCTGGGCCTGAAGGTGATGATTGATCTGGTTTTTAGCCATACGTCTGATCAACACCCGTGGTTTAAGGACAGCCGCAAAGCCGAGCAAAACGACAAATCCAACTATTATGTCTGGGCCGATGCCAAGCCCGACGGCTCGCCGCCCAATAACTGGCTGTCGATTTTTGGCGGTTCGGCTTGGCAATGGGAATCGCGGCGCTGCCAGTATTATCTGCACAACTTTCTGGCCTCGCAGCCTGATCTGAACCTGCACGAACCCGTGGTGCAGACCGAATTGCTGGATGTGGCAAAATTCTGGCTAGATCGCGGCGTAAACGGCTTTCGCCTTGATACCATCAATTTCTATTTTGCCGATAAAGCCCTGCGCGACAATCCGGCTTTGCCGGTTGAGCAACGCAATGCCTCGATTGCGCCAATGGTTAATCCGTATAATTATCAAGAACATATCTATGATAAAAATCAGCCCGAAACCCTGGGGTTTTTGCGCCGGCTTCGCAGCCTGATGGATGGCTATAACGCAGCTGCGCTGGGCGAGGTTGGCGATTCCCAGCGGGGTTTGGAAATTCTGGGTGAATACACCGCCGGTGATGATTTAATGCAAATGTGTTATGCGTTTGAATTGCTATCGGGCGAGCAACCCACCGCCAAAATGCTGGCTGATCTGTTTGCCAAAATGGATGCCGTGGCCAGCGATGGCTGGGCCTGCTGGGCGTTTTCAAACCATGATGTCAAACGCCATATCAGCCGCTGGTCGCTGGATAACAGGGCCGCGCGACTGTTTGCAACCTTGTTGATGTGTCTGCGCGGCTCGGCCTGTATTTATCAGGGCGAAGAACTGGGCCTGCCCGAGGCGGATGTGCCGTTCGAGGCCCTGCAAGACCCTTACGGCGTCGAATTCTGGCCCGAATTCAAAGGCCGTGATGGCTGCCGCACCCCGATGGTGTGGGAGCAATCAAACAGTAATGGCGGCTTTTCCAGCAATGAAAAAACATGGCTGCCAGTGCCTTCAAACCATCTTCAACACGCGGTTTCAAAGGCTATGAGCGACCCGAAATCCTTGTTGCACCATTATCGGGCGGCGATTGCTTTTCGCCATGCCAATCCGGTGCTGTCCAAAGGCCAGATGGTTGATGTTCAGGTGCAAGGTGATGTGTTTTGCTTTGTGCGAACCCATGGCGCTACCCGTATGTTTTGTGCATTTAACCTTGGCAAAACCAACACAGAAATCCAGCTGCCTGCGGGTGTTTGGCAACAGGTCGGGCAGGAAATTGACAGTGTAGCTTTGCATAATGACGCTGTGGTGATGCTTGAACCTTGGCAGGTTTGCCTTGCCCTGAAAACCGGATAGAGGAACGAAAATGGCCAGCTTGAAACTGAAAAACCTGAAAAAATCTTACGGCGATGTCACGGTTTTGCAAGACATCAATCTGGACATAACCCCGGGCGAATTGGTGGTGTTTGTCGGGCCTTCGGGTTGCGGTAAATCAACCTTGTTACGCATGATTGCCGGTTTGGAAAAAATCACCGATGGCACGCTGGAAATTGACGGTATGGTGGTTAATAACGTGCCCCCGTCGGAACGCGGTATCGCCATGGTGTTTCAATCCTATGCGCTTTATCCCCATATGACAGTGCGTGAAAACATGTCTTTTGCGTTGAAAATCGCCAAGAAATCCAAGGCTGAAATCAAAGCCGCAGTGGATAACGCCGCGCGGATTTTGCAGCTGGAAGATTACCTAGATCGCCTGCCCAAAGCCCTGTCGGGCGGGCAGCGCCAAAGGGTGGCCATTGGTCGTTCTATCGTGCGCGATCCCAAGGTTTACCTGTTTGACGAACCGCTTTCAAATCTGGATGCGGCCTTGCGGGTGGCGACCCGTATTGAAATAGCCCAGCTAAAAGAAAGCATGCCCGATACCACGATGATTTATGTAACCCATGATCAGGTAGAGGCCATGACACTGGCGACAAGAATTGTGGTTCTGGCCAATAAAGGTATCGCGCAGGTTGGCTCCCCGCTTGATCTGTATGAACGCCCTGAAAACGAATTTGTGGCGCGGTTTATCGGGTCACCGGCGATGAACCTGTGGCCCGGTGAAATTATTGGCACAGGGGCGCAAACAACGGTTGATCTGGGTGATGGCTGTGTGGCGGTTTCGAATGTGCCCACGGGTGATGCCGATATCGGGCTGGCGGTAAATGTAGGGGTGCGCCCCGAAGACCTGCTGGCGACAGATGCGGCGCCGATTTTCAGCGGCGAGGTAAATTTCACCGAGCTGTTGGGAGAAGTCACCCAGATATATTTTTCCGAGAAAAGCAATGGCGAGACTGTGATTGCCAAACTGCCCGGCATTGTGCGCGATTTGCGCGGCACCAAAATCAGCCTTGGCGCCATTCCAGAAAAAGTGCATCTTTTTGCAGACGGACAGTCGCTGCTATATAGATAACCACCCTAATTATCTGACCATTTTTGTATTGTTGCAAATGGTGCGCACTTAAACGCACGACCGTGCGTCGGGCGGCCAGCCCGCCCCATCGGAGGCGCTTTGCGCCGTGAGATCAAAAGTGGTGCCCGGGGGTGGATTTGAACCACCGACACGAGGATTTTCAGTCCACTGCTCTACCCCTGAGCTACCCGGGCACGGGTTTGGCCAATGGCCTTGGGTGGGGGCGTTTTAGGGGAGATTGTAATGACTGTCCAGCGGATTCATTTGAAAATATCCAGCTAATTCGCAGACCGGATCAATGGCGGGTTTGTGCGCGCAATGCAGCATCCAATTCGGCCTCCTCGCTGGAATCTTCGGGTTCGGCTGGCACCGCGTAGGCCCCGTTAAGCCATTTACCCAAATCCACATCCGCACAGCGTTTTGAGCAAAACGGTTTATAATTGCTATGGCCGGGTTTTTTACATATCGGGCAGGTCATGTGCCTATTATTCGCAATCTTGCCCGGGTTTGCAATGGGCTTTTTAACCGGTGGTCAGGCGCATCAACGCCTCTAGCGGACCGCGTTTGAACCGTTTGCTATAGGCCCAGACATAAATAACCGACCCCAAAATAAACAACCCCGCCGCCAGCATGGATTGCCAAAGCGGCGGACCGGATAACATGCCCAATGCCTCAAGAATGCTCATGCCGATAAAAATATGGGCAAAATAGAGCGTCAGGGTCTGGCGGCCGGTTTTGGCCAGCAATGCCAAAAAACCGCTGCGTTCAACAGCACGGTTGGCCAAAAGACACAGACCAATCACCACACAAGCAGCCCCTGCACCGGCAAAAAGATATAGCGGCACCGCAGGCACCGGCGCGGTTTGCAACATGAAAACCATATCAGGATCATCCGCAAAGATTTTGGTTAAAATATTTGAGCTGATTTCAGCCAAGGCCCAGACCACGCCGCCGCCAACCAACAGCCCGATTTGGGTTTTCTTCTGTGCCAGCGGCAACCGTGCAAGCAATATCCCGAACAGGAAAAACCCGAGCCACGGAATTACCGGATGCCAGCCATTATAAAACATATTGCGAACAAACCCCGGCAAGGTCCAGAAATCTGCATAGGCATAGGTTTCCCAGTTCCAGCCTTTGTCGTAATCCAGCCCGATTTGCATGGCCGTGGCCAGAATCATCAATCCGGCAATGGCCAGAATAATTGTCCGGTTCTGTGCCTGTAAAAACAGCAGGGCAAACAAGAAATAGACAGCATAATAATGGATAATATCCGCGTCAAACACCAACATGTTTAACAAGCCGATCACCATTAAAAAAGCTGATCGTTTTACCGTTAGAAAGGTCAAATTGCTGTTATTACCGCGTGCGGCGCCAAGGCCCAGCCCGATACCGGCCAAAACCACAAAAGTTGCCGCTGCGCGGCCCTCAACCGACAGCGCAAAAAAACCCAGTAATCCGTCATCGGCTGATGCTTCGGTAACCACATTAAAATTGACAATCACCATTCCGGCAAAGGCCAGAAATCTGGCAAAATCAAGCCCTGATAGCCGTGGGGGACGGGATGTCAAAGAAGCTCCTGCAGGGGGGTGCGGTTGTGTTTGCGCTGTAATTCCAGATGCCCAAGCGGCGTCCACCCAACCAAAGTGGTATCGACCGGTTGCTTTTTAAAGCCTGCTTTAACAATTTGTTCAATCTGGCGGCGGTCTTTTTTGGCCAAAGGGGCAAAATCAATGGTGATCTGCCCGCCAAGCCCACGCACCAGCAATTGGCGTGGTAATTCACGCATTGCCGCAATATTGGCTTTCAACGCTGCCGCCGGAGAAAAATCAGCGCCGGTATTTACATCAACCGAAACCAGCGCGCGGGTCGGCTCCACATACATAAATGCGCCACCTGTCAGCCCCGCATGGGCAGATTTGAATTGTTCGATCGCATCCCAAACCCCGTGGGTTTCAAAACATCCGGCTTCGTCAACCACGTCATGGGGGTCGGTGGGTGCCCAGTCGCGCCACGCGCGGGTTCCGGCCTCGGGTGCGTCCAGCAGCAATTCGGCGGGGCCGTCTGTGTCGGATAAAACTGATTTTGCAGTTTCCAGCATTCGGGCCAGATCATCGGTGATTTCATTATCACTGATGCCAATGCAGGCAGTGCGCAGAATTAGCCCCAGATCATCGGCATCTTCGGGCCATATATCATGGGCAATTTCCAGCAGCCGCACCCGTTCGTTTTCATCGCGGATCGAGCGCGCCACATTGATGCCCGGCGCACCCGGCGTTAAAATCAGATAGCGGCTTTTGAACAGCAAGCGCTGGCTGACCGGTTGCGCCTTGGTGCCCTCACCATAGGTCGAGACCTGCACCAGAATTTTAGCCCCCGGCGCAAGGGTTTTGGCGTCTTTCAAAAATCCGTTTTGTCCATTGCCCAATTTGACAATCGCGCCGTGCAAACCTTTGATCGGGCGATCAACAATGGCGCGGTAAATCGCATCGGGCTGCGGGGTTTTGGCCTCGACCGGGTCGACCAGCAGATCAACCAGCCTGCCATCAACCATCATTGCCGCCAGTTGCCGACCGTTTTGTTGGTCGATCAGGATGGTAGTGCCTTTCATGCGGCGTCTCCGTCATAGGGCACGTTATATCCCGCGCCGGTTAACATATTTGCGGTTTCGGTCAGCGGCAGGCCAACCACATTGGTATAAGAGCCATTGATAGACGGGATAAATGCACCACCAATGCCCTGAATGGCATAGCCCCCCGCCTTGCCCTGCCATTCCATGGAGCGCAAATAGGCCGAGAGCTCCGCATCGGACAGCCGTTTGAATTTTACGGATGTTTCGACGGTGCGTTGCCAAATTTTGTCCTTCAGGCGCAGCGCAACGCTGGTGATCACTTTATGACGGCGGCCCGAAAGCAGCAGCAGAAATTTGGTGGCCTCGGCCGCATCAACAGGTTTGCCCAAAATGCGCCGCCCCACCGCAACCGTGGTGTCAGCAGCCAGTATCAGGCCATCCGCTTGCACGGCCATGGCTTTGGCCAGCGCAATGCGCGCTACGTAAACCCGAGGCAATTCGGCCTTTAGCGGGGTTTCGTCAATATCGGCAGGCATCACTGCATCGGGCACCACCCCGATTTGCGCCAGCAATTCAGCGCGGCGCGGGCTGGCGGATGCCAAAATCAGTTTCATCTACGCATTTCCGCTTAAAGGGAATCGGATATTCACCAGAACGCCTTTGAAACCAAAGACTGCCTCTGGTGAATGTCCGATACAAAATTGCACATAAAAACGGAACATGCGTTATTTGAAACGGTAATTAATCCGTCCTTTGGACAGATCATAGGGGGTCATTTCTACCTGCACCTTATCGCCTGCCAGCACGCGAATGCGGTTTTTGCGCATTTTGCCTGCGGTATGGGCGATAATTTCATGGCCGTTCTCAAGCTCCACGCGGAAAGTCGCATTCGGCAAAAGCTCAACCACGACACCGGGAAATTCGAGAAGTTCTTCCTTGGCCATGTGGTCTCCAGTTTGGATTTTACATCGGGGTCAAGCCCCGCGCGGCATAGATGCGGTGATTCTGGCAAGAATTCAAGGGCAAAAGCAGTTTTACCTGCAATCACACAACCATATGCTTGCCAAAATTCCGCAACTATCCAAAATCATCATCCAGCCCGCCGCGCGCGATGTCACTGGAAAGTAACCGCCAACTGTCGGTGCAATTTTCAATGGCTTTTTCAATCGGCACCGGCGACAGCTTTCCGTCAAGGGTTGTGATCATGCTAAGCCGCTCCAGCTTGGCAATCGCATCATCAATTTCAAAATCAATCACCACGTCAAACCGTTCCTTGAACCAGCTTTCGATTTTGGCATCCAGTTCCGGCTCGCTCAGGGGTTTGCCTTCAAAATGCAGCAGGGCATAGGCCAGAAAGGCTTCTTTAACCTCGGCATCCTCGGATGCGGCGATCAGATAATCAAAACAACCGGCATTATTATTCATTTTGTTAAACTGGATATTATGCGCAACTTCTTTTTGGTGGCGCAGGGTGTGGCGGTCATAACTTGTCCATTGCCGCACCCCCAAACCGATCACCGCGGCCAGAACCGCACCAGCGGCAAGGCCTGTTTTGAACGTGTCCTCCTGCACCGTGCCGGAAATACCCAGATAGGCACCGGCCACCAGCAACAGCACGGTCAGCGACGGGATGATTTTCAGCAAAAGCGGAATGATGGCCACCGCAGCAGGCACCGAGATCAGCAATTTACGCACCAGCCCCAATGCCGCCTGCGCGTTGGGATAAAGTGATTTTATATCGCCGACCGGAATATCGCGAAACAGTTTCAAATAGGCGGCACCAGCACGCAATTTGCCTTGTTTGAGCTTTTTGGCAGGGGCTTGCAGGCAAGGGATCATGCAAAAAACTACATGGTCAAAGGTCTCGACCTCGATTTCCTTGCGCTTAAACCCGAACCAGATCGGCACCATAAATTTTTTCAACCGACGTCCGCGCGCATAAAACCGCACCTCGGAAAACACGTCTTGCGAGATTTTGATGATGGCCCGAACCCGGCCTTCCTGCGCGCCGGAAGCCTCGATTTCATCTTCGCTTAGGCTGCGAAAATTGGCGGCGACCAGAATTTTTTCCAAGGCTTCCAGAAACGCCTCGCGGTCATGCAGGCTGGACATTAGCGGGTCTTTGCCGGGACGATCGGGGTTTAATTCAACATATAATTCTTTGATATGTTCGGAGCTGGCGAAAAATTCGACATGAAACAAAAGCGCCAACCAGCGGATCAGTTCCGCCATGGGCTTGCGATCATTGGTGGCTAATGCGCTGTCTTTCAGAATGGCCGAGACGATCTCGGATTTCCGCACAGGGATGTAATAATCGAACTGTTCAGGGTTATTCATTCGCCATCTTCAACCGGAGGGCCAAAGCGTGTCAATATTTTGCTGTTAATCTGATCACGGGCTTGGCGATAGGCCGCCAGCTTGTCTTCGCGGGTGCGACCCAGACCTGTTGGATCAAAAATCGGCCAATATTCGACCTCCAGCGAGAAATATCGGGTATATTCCAGTGCGGCACGCTGGGCGGCGGGGGAAAGCGCGATGATCAGATCATAGCCATCAATCTGGTCGCCCCATTCCTCCATTTCCTGAAACGAGCGCGCGCGGTGTTTTTCCAGCTTTACGTCCAGTTCATCACAAACCGCCACCGCAAAACCGTCAATTTCAATATCGTGTTTTACCCCTGCGGATTGCACAAAAATCCTTGTGCCGTAATATTTTTTCATCAACCCTTCGGCCATTGGGGAACGCACTGCGTTGTGGTCACAAGCAAATAAAACAGCACTAGGGGTTTCATTTGCCATTGTGATCAGCCTTTGAAATGCAAAACGCAAATCAGGGTAAAAAGCCGCCGCGCGGTGGCGTGATCGGTGATGACCTTGCCCTCAAGGCGTTCCAGCAAAACACGCGAGCCTTCATCATGGATACCGCGACGGCCCATATCAATCGCCTCGATCTGGGCAGGGGGCAGGCGTTTGACCGCATCAAAATAGCTTTCGCAAATCTGGAAATAATCTTTGATGACTTGACGAAACGGCGACAGCGACAGGTGGAATTCCCCCAAAGCCGCGCCGGATTCATCAGCAATGGCAAACACAAGCCGGCGTTCAATGATCGACAGGGTTAATTTGAACGGCCCGTTTGGCGCGGGCTGGTCACCACGTGCGGGCAGAGAAAAACTGTTTTCCTCCAGCAGATCAAAAATCGCTACGCGGCGTTCCTGTTCAATTTCAGGTGTTGGCGCGGGCAGGCCGGTTTCATCCAGATCAATGGAAATAAGCTTACTCATTGTTTAATGCATCCAGTCTGGCACGGATGGATAATCCGTGGGCTTCAAGGCTTTCGGAAATGGCCAGGGTTTCCGCCGCAGGGCCAATGGCGCGCAGGCTGGCTGGGGTCATGCGCGAAATAGTGGTCTTTTTCATAAAATCCAGCACATTCAAGCCACTTGAAAACCGCGCGGATCGGCCGGTGGGCAAAACGTGATTTGGCCCGCCGACATAATCGCCGATGGCTTCGGGGGTATAGGCCCCGATGAATATCGCACCGGCATGGACACATTTTTGCGCCAAGCCTTCGGCATCTGTGACGCAGATTTCCAGATGTTCCGGCGCGATACGGTTGGATAATTCGGCCGCCTGATCAAGCGTTTCAACACTGATCACCGCACCAAAATCAGCCCAGCTTTTACCGGCAATCTTGCGCCGCTCCAGCGTTTGCAGGCGTTTTTCAACCGCCCCAACCACGGCTTGGCCAAACTCGGCATCATCGGTGATCAAAATAGATTGCGCGGTTTCATCATGTTCGGCTTGCGATAACAGGTCCAGCGCGATCCAGTCGGCGTTATTGTCTTTATCGGCAATCACCAGAATTTCGCTTGGCCCTGCGATCATATCAATACCGACCTGCCCAAAAACCTGCCGTTTGGCCTCGGCCACAAACGCATTGCCGGGACCGGTTATTTTATCAACCGGCTGGATGGTTCCAGTGCCATAAGCCATCGCCGCAATCGCCTGTGCGCCGCCAATGCGATACACGGTTTCAACGCCCGAAAGCCGCGCCGCCAGCAATACCAGCGGGTTAACCTTGCCGTTTGGTGTCGGGGCGCAAATTGTCAGGTTTTTCACGCCAGCCACGGTTGCAGGAATAGCATTCATCAAAACCGAGCTGGGATAAGACGCCAACCCGCCCGGCACATAAAGCCCCGCACGGTCAACCGCCGACCAGCGCCAGCCAAGATCAGCACCGGTATCATCCGTCCAGCGCGCATCTTTTGGCAATTGTTTTTCATGGTAAGCCTTGATGCGCGCCGCCGCCAGTTCCAGCGCAGTTTTTTCAGCCAAAGGCACGCTTGCAATCGCCGCATCCATTTCTGCCGTTGAAAAAGCCAGCGTTTCCGATGTCAGGTCAAGATGGTCGAATTTGGAGGTTAACGCAATTACCGCCGCGTCACCACGGTTGCGCACATCCGCAATTATACCGGCCACCACTGCATGAACATCTGAATCCTGCTCGCGTTTTGCCCCAAGAAATGCGGCAAATTTAACGTCAAAATCGCTATCGGTGATATTCAAAAATGTCGGCATTTGCGTGGCTCCTGCAATCTTGGGCTTGGAATATCCTGCAAGACGATCAACTGCAAGCGCTGTAACGCCAAGGTCAACCCCATGAAGCAATTCCCCTCGACTCACTTCCTTTAACATTTTATAAAGAACAAATCAGGAACATAATAAGGGAATCACCGTTGGACAGGCGCATCATATCTTTGTGGTTTCCCCGCCTCGCATCTGAACGCGTGTTGCGCGCGCAGCCTGTTGATGCGCCTTTTGCCCTGACCCATACCCAAAGCAACACCCAGAAAATCTATTGCCTGAATGCCTTGGCCGAGGGGTTTGGTCTGCGGCGTGGCATGGGGTTTTCCGATGCGCGGGTGCTGTGCCCTGATTTACAAACCCGCCTTGCCAACCCGGTGGCCGATGCTCGGTTTTTGCAAACCTTGGCGCGCTGGTCAGGGCGGTATTGCCCTTGGGTTGGGGTGGATGGCGATGGGCTGGTGCTGGATGTTACCGGCTCGACGCATTTGTTTGGCGGTGATACCGCCATGCTTTTGGACATGCAAGCGCGGCTGGACCGTGCGGGGTTAAGCCATAAAACCGGGCTGGCGAGCACGCGCGGCGCGGCTTGGGCCTTGGCACGTTATGGGAGTGCGCCGCTGGATGCGCTGCCGGTGGCGGCCTTGCGATTGCCCGAGGATATTTGCAACGGGCTGGCGCGGCTAGGGGTGAAAACAATTGCCGATTTGCGCGCCTTGCCGCGCATCACACTGGCACGGCGGTTTGGCGCGGGGGTTTTGTTACAGCTTGACCGCGCATTGGGCGATCAGCCCGAACCGGTATCGCCGCAATCCGAAACGCCGCATTTTGCGGTGCGTATGACTTTGCCCGAACCGATTGGCCTAATCTCAGACATCACACTAGGGCTGGCGCGGCTGTTGGCGCGGTTATGCGAAACGCTGGCGGTGCAGGAAATGGGCGCAAGGCGCATGCAATTCACCGCGCGAAGGGTGGGCATGGCCAGCTCACAGATCGAAGTGCGTTTCGCCCGCCCGATGCGAGACCCCCCGCGGATTGCGGCCTTGTTTGCGCGCGGATTAGAGAAAATCGATTCAGGCTATGGCATTGACCAGATCAGGCTGGAAGCGGTTGAGGTTGAAAAACTGCCGCTGCGCCAAATCACCCATCACAAAGCCAAAAACGATGACCATCTGGCCGATTTAATCACGCGGCTGGGCAACCGTGTGGGGCTTGAAAACATCCTGCGCCACCACCCTGCCGACAGCCACATCCCCGAGAAAAGTTTTATGGCCGTGCCAGCCGCCTATACCGAACCCGCACCCGGCGGCTGGTTTATTTCTGCCCCGCGCCCTTTGATTATTTTTCCAGCTGAACCCATCAGGGCAACCGGCCCGCAACCGCCAAAATATTTCATCTGGCGGCGCATGTCTTTTCGCATAGCCCAAGCCACAGGGCCGGAACGTATCGCGCCGGAATGGTGGCTGGAAAACCCCGATTGGCGCTCTGGTCTGCGGGATTACTGGCGGGTCTCCACCCGTGAAGGCCGGCGGTTATGGTTGTTTTTCACCCCGCAAAACCCGGGTTGGTTTGTGCAGGGGGAATTTGCGTGATGTTTGAGGGGTGCCAAGCATGAGCTATGCCGAACTTTGCACTGCCAGCAATTTCACCTTTCTAACGGGGGCCTCCCACCCCGAAGAGCTGATCACCCGCGCCGCAGAACTGGGCCTGCCAGCGGTGGCAATTACGGACAAAAACACCTTGGCGGGGGTGGTGCGGGCTTATTCGGCGCTTAAGGAATTAAAACGCGAGGCATCCGAGGCCATCAAAATCCGCTCGCACCAGATGACCGACCATAGCAGCCATCAGAAATACCCCACCGGACCGCCAATTAAAAAACCCGTATTGGCCAGCCTGCCCAAGCTGATCATCGGGTCGCGCTTGGTGTTGCAAGATGGCCCGCTGGAATGGCTGGCCTTGCCCACAGATCGCGCGGCTTATGCACGCCTGTCGCGGTTGTTAACCGTTGGCAAACGCCGCGCGGAAAAGGGGCAATGCCACCTGACTATCGCTGATATTCTGGAATGGGGCGAGGGGCTGATCTTGATCGCCCTCACTACAAATGACCCATTAAAGCGCGGCGCGGATGCGATGCTGCAACAGCTCGCAACCGTGGCGCGCCGCTTTCCGGGCAATACGTTTCTGGGGGCCGCGCCAAAATATGACGGGCGAGACCGGAAACGCTTTGATGCCATCGCTGATCTGGCCCATCGCGCTGCCGTGCCAATGGTAGCGTTGGGCGATGTGCTGATGCATCACGGCAACCGCCGCCAATTGGCCGATGTGTTGACGTGTATGCGTGAACATATCCGTATTGATAATATAGGCCAGCACGCCCTGCCCAATGCTGAACGTCGCCTCAAACCCCCATCCGACATGGCGCGCATGTTCAAAAACCACCCTGCTGCCATCCGCCGCACGGTTGAAATCGCCAGCCGCTGCACCTTTTGCCTGTCCGAGCTGTCCTATGAATACCCCGATGAAATCAGCGTCAATGAAACCCCGCAACAACGCCTTGTGCGCCTAACCAATGAAGGCCTTGATTACCGTTTTCCCGATGGCATCACCCCCGACACCCAAGCCAAAATCGATAAGGAACTGGCCTTGATCGACACGCTTGGCTTTGCCGCCTATTTCCTGACGGTTTATGACATTGTGCAATTCGCCCGCTCGCAAAACATCCTGTGCCAAGGTCGTGGGTCCGCCGCCAATTCCGTCATCTGTTACGTTTTACGCATAACCGAGGTCGGCCCCGACACCATCGCCATGGTGTTTGAACGCTTTATTTCCGAAGCGCGCGGTGAACCGCCGGACATTGACGTAGATTTCGAACATGAACGCCGCGAAGAGGTCATCCAGCATATTTATGAAAAATATGGCCGTCACCGTGCCGGTATTTGCGCTACGGTTATTCATTTCCGCAGTCGTTCCTCCATCCGCGAAGTCGGCAAGGTTATGGGCCTGTCCCAAGACATTACCGCCGCGCTTTCCGGCCAAATCTGGGGTTGGTCAAACAAACCGATTGAACCGGATCAAATCCGTGAACTGGGGCTTAACCCCGATGATAAACGCCTGATCCAGACCATCCGCCTGATTCATCAGATCGTCGGGTTTCCGCGCCATCTATCGCAACATGTCGGCGGCTTTATCATCACCAAAGGCCGTTTGGATGAGCTGTGCCCGATTGAAAACGCCGCCATGGAGGACCGCACCACCATTGAGTGGGATAAAGACGATATTGATGCGCTGGGCATCCTGAAAATTGATGTGCTGAGCCTTGGTATGCTGACCTGCATCCATAAATGTTTTGATCTGATCACGCAGCATAACGGCCCGGAATACACCCTTGAAAATCTGCCCAAAGAAGACCCGAAAACCTATGACATGCTGTGCAAAGCCGACGCTATCGGGGTGTTTCAGGTCGAATCTCGCGCCCAGCTTAATTTCCTGCCCCGCATGCAGCCGCGTGAGTTTTATGACTTGGTAATTGAAGTCGCCATCATCCGCCCCGGCCCTATTCAGGGCGACATGGTTCACCCCTATATTCGCCGCCGCCAAGGGTTGGAAAAGGTTGAATACCCGTCCGAGGAACTGCGCGCAGTGCTGGGTAAAACCAACGGTGTGCCGCTGTTTCAGGAGCAAGCGATGCAGATCGCGATTGTTGCGGCGGGGTTCTCGGCTGAGGAAGCGGACCGGTTGCGGCGCTCCCTCGCCACCTTCAAACGCATGGGCACCATCAACACGTTTCGCGATAAATTCATCGGTGGCATGCTGAAAAAAGGCTATGACCCCGCGTTTTGCGAACGCTGTTTTTCCCAGATCGAGGGCTTTGGCGAATACGGTTTCCCCGAAAGCCACGCCGCCAGTTTTGCCTTGCTGGTCTATGCCAGCGCATGGATCAAAAACCATCACCCAGCGGTATTTGCTTGCGGTTTGCTGAACAGCCAGCCGATGGGGTTTTATGCCCCCGCCCAGATCGTGCGTGATGTGCGCGAACATGATGTAGAGGTCCGGCCAATTTGCGCCAATGCCAGCCAGTGGGACAATATCCTTGAACGTCGCGGCGATAACAGCCTCGCGTTGCGGCTGGGTTATCGCCAGATCAAGGGCTTTCGGAAAGACGATGCGGAATGGATTATTGCAGCGCGGGGCAATGGATACCCGGACCCCAGCAGCCTGTGGCATCGGGCTGGTATTCCACCCAAAACGCTGGAACGACTGGCCGAGGCTGATGGTTTTGCCGGCATGGGCCTGACACGCCGCGCCGCGCTTTGGCAGGTCAAAGCCATAAGCGGCAAACAACCGCTGCCCCTGTTTAACGACCCGATTGATGGCGAGGGTATCAAAGAACCCGAGGTCATCCTGCCAACCATGCATCTGGGCGAGGAAGTCGTGCAGGATTACGTCACCATGCGCCTATCCCTGCGCGCCCACCCGATGGAATTGCTGCGCCCGCGCTTCAACGACCTGACCCCAAATGCTGAGTTGCTCACCGCACCCTTGCGCCGCACCACCGTGGCGGGGCTGGTGATTACCCGCCAACGCCCGGGCACCGCATCGGGGGTGGTTTTTGTAACGCTGGAGGATGAAACGGGGGTTTGCAATGTCATTGTCTGGCCAAAAATCTATGAAAAATTCCGCCGCGCCGTGATTGCGGGGCGTTTGCTGCGGGTCACAGGCGTTTTGCAACGCGAGGGTATCGTCACCCACCTGATCGCCAACACAATCGAGGATATGTCAGAGCGTCTGGCCCTGCTTGGCCATCCCGATGCAACCCTGATCGGCGACCCGCCGCCAAATGCGGATAGCCAGCCAAGCCGCAGTCATATTAGCCGCGCGCGCCACCCGCGAGAACAGGCCAAGGTATTATTCCCCAGTCGCGATTTTCACTAGGGTCCTGACCCTAGCTGTTTTGGCCAAGCAAGCAATTAGGGCACAGGCATGGAATGGGCCATGCCCGAGGTCTGGAGATATGCAAACAAGCGTGCATAATTCTCGCCATAAGCTTTTTCAAAAGGCCCGTAATCCGCGGCCTCCAGCAATTGCGAAATATCGCGAATTTTTTCCACATCGTCGCGCATCATATATGGCAAGGCCAGATAATCGCACAGCTCCATCGTGCGGGTATCATGCACCACCCAAAGCGCGGGAACCCCGCATTGCAGCGCCACCATATTGCCATGAAACCTTGTGCCGAATGAAAAATCGAATGCCTGCATTTTTTCAAACCAGCTGGGCATATCGTAAAACCGGCAAAAATACTGATGCAGCCAATCGGCATATTCTTTGCGGCTGATATTGGTTCGCCAAAAGAATTTCCGTAATTTCGGGCTTTGGTCAAAAAACTGCGAATCGCCATTCAACAGGTTTGTTTCGGCGGTTTCCTCCTGACCAAACATTGAAAACCCACCCCTGATCGCCATTGAAACGGCATTTTTTTCGCGGTTCGGGGCAGTATAATTAAAGGCAATATTATTGGTTTCAGCCTTGATCTTCGGGGCGGTAAATTTGGGTGTGGCGTGATAAAAACAAGATTGGCAGCCCAGTGCCTTGGTGTTTTTTATGCCGAGATCATTAAGATATTCTGCTGTGAAATGCCCCCGCACTGCAATTTCTTTTGATCTTTCAGAAAGCACTTCCAACAGCCGAAGGGTTGCGCTTGGAATGGTTTTTGCCGGTAATTTGCCCAGCTTGCTTTGCACGCCCAAGCCAAAAACCACCACGGGCAGATCGGTGCGCAGGATGTTTTCCGTGATGATGGACTGGTTTCTTGTAAACGGATGATCATCCGGCGCGCCGGGGCGAATACCGTTGGCGGCAACAAAAACAATATGGCTGCATTCTGTAGAAATACGCTCAACGTCTTGATCATTCCAACGGCCGGGTGCCTCGATAAAATCACCAATCAGGTTTCGGGCCGCAGCGCCATGCATCATATTGCCGGAATTAACCGTGTTGCCTTTGTTCGAGGTCGCAGCATTACCAACCATTGCCACCTTCAGCGATCGCGGTTTTGGCGATTTATCAGGCAATTGATATTCCTTTACCTTTGGTCAGACAGCCCATTCACCGGCACGAAACAGCGGCGTGCGTTTACCGTTGCTGTCCAGCCCGTCAATGTTGATTTCAGCCGAACCGATCATCCAGTCCACATGGATAATGCTGCTATTGCCACCTTGCGCCTTGATCTGGTCTTTTGACAAATCGGCACCACCGACAAAACAATCGGTATAACATTGGCCCAGCGCGATATGGCTGGCGGCGTTTTCGTCAAACAATGTATTGTAGAACAAAACCCCGCTTTGCGAGATCGGAGAGCCATGCGGCACCAAAGCCACCTCGCCAATACGGCGCGCGCCATCATCGGAATCCAGCAGCTTGATAAAGGCCGCTTCGCCTTTGCTGGCGCTGGCTTCAATGATGCGCCCGTCAACAAATTTAACCTCGATATCCTCGATCACCGCGCCTTGATGGGCCAGCGGTTTGGTGGCCCGCACATATCCGTCAACCCGCATGGCGTGCGGGGTGGTGAAAACTTCTTCGGTGGGAATATTGGGGTTACAAGTAATGCCGTTTTTGGCATCCGACGCGCCGCCCGCCCATTCATGGCCATCCGCCAGCCCGATGGTTAAATCGGTGCCGGGGCCGGTATAATGCAGCGCATGGAAACGCTGGTCATTCAGATAATCGGTCCGGGATTTAAGGTTCGCATTATGCGCCGCCCATGCTGCCACAGGGTCGGGTTCGTTAATGCGCGATGCGGCAAAAATAGCCTCGGATAGCTGAAAAACCGCTTCATCATCAGGCAGGTCTGGAAAAACTAGTTTGGCCCAAGCCAGCCCCGGAAATGCGGTGATGTTCCAGTTAATGTTGAAATTGACAATATGATCAAGCGCCGGTTTATAGGCCAGCGAATTGGCCTTGCCTGCCCGTGCTACTTTGGCGGGGTCTTGCCCGGATAATAACGCTGGATTTTCGGCCGATATTGCCATGCGCGCGGCATTATTTCCATAAGCCTCGGCCATGCCGTTATACAGCCAGTTGGGCGCGCAATCAAAGCTGGCATCATCGGCACTTTCATAGCGTGCCAGTGTGATGGCATCATCCGAAAGAATCGGCGTAACAATATTTGCGCCAGCTTTATAAGCCGCCGCAACCACCTGTCGCACCAAGGGCAGGGCGGTGGTTGGCGCGGTTAAAACCAGATCTTGGCCGGGTTGCAGGTTCAACCCGACCTGCACCGAAACCTCGGCCAGTTTTGCCAGTTTTGCCTGGTCAATTTTGCCATACGGGTCTGTCATTTTTGCCCCCTAGATCGCTGATTTCAGGGCGTCAACCAGATCGGTTTTTTCCCAGCTAAAGCCGCCATCAGCATCCGGCGCGCGGCCAAAATGGCCATAGGCGGCAGTGCGTTCGTAAATCGGTTTGTTAAGGTCCAGATGTTCGCGAATGCCGCGCGGCGTCAGGTCCATGACTTGGCCAATAGCGCGCTCGACCTCTTCCTCCGAAACCTGGCCTGTGCCGTGTAAATCGGCATAAATCGATAGTGGTTTGGCGACGCCAATTGCGTAGGATATCTGCAAGGTGCAACGTTCGGCCAAGCCGGCCGCCACAATGTTTTTTGCCAGATAACGCGCCGCATAAGCGGCCGACCTGTCAACCTTGGTAGGGTCTTTGCCCGAAAATGCACCGCCACCATGGGGGGCCGCGCCGCCATATGTATCAACAATAATTTTGCGCCCTGTCAGGCCTGCATCGCCATCCGGCCCGCCAATCACAAAACTGCCGGTCGGGTTTACATGCCATTCGGTTTTCGGAGTGATCCAGCTGGTGGGTAATACCTCGCGAATATAAGGTTCGACAATGGCACGAATATCGTCGGATGTCTGGTCAATGCTTTCGTGCTGGGTTGATAGCACAATCGAGGTCACCTCGACCGGTTTGCCATCAACATAGCGCACGGATAATTGCGATTTCGCATCGGGGCGCAGGCTGGGTGCTTCGCCAGCCTTGCGGGCCTCGGCCAATCGGCGCAAAATGGCGTGCGAATATTGAATGGGTGCGGGCATTAATTCAGGCGTTTCGTTAACCGCATAGCCAAACATAATGCCTTGGTCACCGGCACCGTCACGATCAACGCCTTGGGCAATATGGGCCGATTGTTCATGCAGAAAATTCAGCACATGCAGGGTGTTCCAGTGAAACTGTTCCTGTTCATAGCCAATGTCTTTGATGCAATCGCGCGCAATCTGGCTGATGCGGCCCATGTAATCTTTCAGGCGTTCCTGATTTGACAACCCAACCTCGCCACCCACCACAACCATGCCGCTAGTGGCCATGGTTTCACAGGCCACACGGGCGTTGGGTTCTTCGGACAGGAACGCATCCAGAATGGCGTCTGAAATCCGGTCACAAATTTTATCGGGGTGGCCCTCGGATACGGATTCAGAAGTAAACAAAAAGTTTTGACGTGGCATAGGGTTGTCCTTGTTAGCGGGCAAAGTTTGATAGCCTCAATAAGCGAGTTTACAGCGCATTTCCATAGCTTATTCGCGCCGCCATTTAAGCAGGGTTAATTGTGCCATCAGCAAAGCCGCAATTACAATAACCGCCAGCCAGTAGCCCGAGCGCACATAGGCGGTCGGCGCCAATGCCTGGGGCAGATCAACGTCAATCGTGCCAGCCTCCCCCAGAGGAATCGAATCAATGATCCGCCCATAGGGATCAACCATGGCGGAAATACCGGTATTGGCAGCGCGCGCCAGCGGCAGGCCCTGCTCAATGGCGCGAACCCGTGCCTGTGCCAAATGCTGATACGGGCCGCTGATTTTACCAAACCATGCATCATTGGTTATTTGCACCAGCCATTCGGGGCGGGCTTCGGTAAACAGACCCCGCGAAAATATCGCCTCGTAACAAATTAGCGGCAGGAATGCCGGCACATCGCCGGCTTGTACAACCACCGGCCCCTCGCCGCTGCCCATGCCACCGCCGACAATATCGGCCAAACCGCTTAGGCCCAGCCTGTCAGCCAAACCTTGCAGCGGCATATATTCGCCAAACGGCACCAGATGGTGTTTGTCATATTGACCGGAAATATCGCTATTTTGATCAATGACAAACAGCGAATTGTAAAATGCCTGCGTGTCCCGCCGCCTTGCGCCCAGAATAACCGGCGCACCTGCGGCGATGGCAATATCGGCGCGCAGGGCTGGGTCCTCATTAGGTAAATAGGCAATGGCAACCTCGGGCCAGATCACCACGTCAGCCTGCGGGCCGGTTGCGGAAAGATCCAGCAGGCGTTGGTAAAATACCGGAATATATTGCCGGTCCCATTTCAATTGCTGTTCGGCATTGGGTTGCACCAGACGCACGGTCAGATCACGCATATCGACAGGTTGGTTCAGCCGCATCATGCCAAAACCAACACTGATAACGGCTATTAATGCCGCAATAACCATACCTTTGCGCCACAGCAGCATCCCCGATACCAGCACCAGCAAGAACCCCAGCCCATGCGGGCCAATCACCGAAACCAGCTGAATAACCGGCGTTTCCAGCCAGCCATAGCCAATCAAGGCCCAAGGGAATCCGGTAAAGATAATGCTGCGTAAAACCTCACTCAGCGCCCAGAAACCAGCCAGCACCACCGCATCGCTTAGCCTGCCGCGCATCCAGCGCCCCGCCAGCATAAACGCCAAGCCCCAAAACAGCGCCAGCCCTGCTGCCATAAAAATCAGCCCAAAAGGTGCCATCCAGCCATAACGGTCAATATCGACCAAAAATGGCTCGATAATCCAGCTGATGCTTAGGCCAAAATAGCCAAGCCCCGCAAACCAGCCAATAGCAAAACCGCCGCGCAAACCCGATGTGCCTTGCAACATCGACAGCAGCAGTGGAATCGCCAGCATACCCAAATAAGGAAAATCAATCGGTGCCTGGCCCAGCGCCAGTGCCAGCCCTGCCGCCATAGCCACCAAGGGACGCCAACGGTTGGGCCGAAATTCCAGCACTCAGGCGGCTTTTTTCGCGAATGTCACCCGCAGGCGTTTGATACGGCGCGGGTCAGCCTCGATGATTTCAAATTCATTGCCTTTTTCATCACAAACAACTTCGCCCCGTGCCGGAACCCTGCCTGCCAGCATCACAACCACACCGCCAAGCGTGTCGATTTCTTCGTCCAAATCGTCAGGCAGCAGGTCAACCCCTGCGGCGGCTTCGATGTCTTGTAATTCAGCGCGGGCATGGGCCAGATAAACGCCGGGGGATTCTTCGACAAACATTTCCTGTTCTTCCTCGTCATGTTCGTCGATTATATCGCCAACAATCTGTTCCAGCAAATCCTCGATGGTCACAAGCCCGTCAACCCCGCCATATTCATCAATCACCAGCGCCATATGAATGCGTTCCGATTGCATTTTTTGCAACAAAACCCCGATCGGCATCGAGGGCGGCGCATAGATCAGCGGCCGCAACAACGCCGCAAGATCAAATTTAACCCCGTTGCCAAACCCGTGTTTCAACGCAAGGTCTTTTAGATGGATCAGGCCAACCGGTTCGTCCAGCGTTTCATGGTAAACTGGCAGCCGCGTCAGCGTAGAACTGCGAAAAGCATCGACAATTTCCTTGCGCGTGCTATCCTCCGAAACCGCGATAATATCTGCTTTGGGCACAGAAATATCGTCAATCCGGCGATTGACCAGATTTGCCAGATTAAGCTGGATCGCCCGAGTGCCAGCCTCGGCCACAGGGTCGATCTCTGAAATGTTCGGGGGTTTGGCACGGCCAAACAGGCGTTGCCAAAAAGATACGGTTTCCCGTGGTTTGGGGGTTAATGCCAGCGCGCGTTGCGCTGCATTAGAAGATCCGTCGATAGTGTCGCCCATGGCTCCTTTTCCGTGATGATGCGGATTTTGCCCGCGCTATAGTTAATATGGGTCTGCAATACCCAATTTTGCAAGAGCTTTGACCTCAAAACCCTCCATCAATGTCGCATCTGGGTCATTTTCATGGTCATAGCCCAGTAAATGCAGGCATCCATGCAACACCAAATGGGTTACATGATGGTTAATATCGATATTTTTCTCGGCCGCTTCGCGCTGGCAAGTGTCAAAAGCGATAGCAATATCGCCGATGCTCTCGGGCGGGTGGCTGGCCTGCGGTTTGGCTGGCAGACTGCCTGCTGCGTTAGCAGCCAAATCAAATGCCGGCCATGAAAGCACATTGGTTGGCGTGGGTTTTGCGAAATTCGGCGTTTAGTTCGGCAATGCGTGCATCGTCACACGCCATGATTGATATTTCAAACCCTGCCGCCTTAACCCCGCCAATTTCCAGCGCTGCATGACAGGCGG
>JAKITE010000013.1 GCA_021648225.1 Paracoccaceae bacterium | reverse complement strand
GATCCGAATTACAGTATTGCGAAATAAAAGGGCATGAAAATTGGGTTTATTCGGTTTCACAAAAAAACAAAAGCGGTCCTCCTTTAATCGTGACAATATCCCCGCCTCTGCGTCTAATTTCCTTGAGCGGATGGGCTGGTCCGACGGTCTGACCACAGGCGTTACCGTTGATTCCGCGTTGGGTGTTCCTGCGATCTGGGCTGCGGTTCAGTTCCTTTCTGGCACAATAGCGGGTTTACCGTTGCGGGTGTTTGAAAAGGCCGAGGGTGGCGCGATCAAAGTCACGGGCGGAATTGGCGCGGTTTTAGGTGGCGCAGTCTCCGACGAAATGACTTCTTTCGATTGGCGCAAATACGGATTTGAACAGGTGTTCACGGGTGGCCGGTTTATCAGCTACATTGAGCGCAATCGCAGGGGCGAGATTGTCAACATTTTTCCAATCAATCCGGCTGCGGTGATCGTCAAGCGGATTGGCTCTCGGAAGGTTTACGAGGTTAAACAGGCCGACCGGACAAAAATCACATATGCAGCAAAGGAAGTTATCGACATTCCATTCATGTTGCGCTCGGATGGTATCAAGCACCGCTCTCCGATTTTTACGCACAAGCGCGCCGTGAGCCAAGCCATTGAAGCCGCGAAATATGGCGCAAAGGCATTTGCAAATGGCGGTGTCCCTCCATTGGTTGCAACGGGTCCGTTTGTTTCCGGTGTGGGTGCGCAGCGCGCCTCGGACGATATAGCGAAGGCGATGCACGAGGCCAACACGGATGGGCGTAATATTCTAACAATGCCAACCGGCCACGACCTCAAGGCCATTGGTTTCAGCGCAAAAGACATTCAAATGATTGAATCGCAACGGTTCTCAATTGAAGAAGTCGCGCGCATTTATTCCCTGCCGCCAATCTTTTTGCAGGATTTAACAAACGGCACCTTCTCAAACTCCGAGCAACAGGATTTACACCTTGTAAAACACACAATCCGTAGGTGGGTTGAGCAGACCGAGCAAGAATTGAATTTGAAACTGTTCGGGCGTGATGCTGATTTTTACGTCAAATTTAATGTTGACGCTCTATTGCGCGGGGATTTCGCCTCACGCATGGACGGAATGGGCAAGGCAATCCAAAATGGGTTACTCACGCCAAACGAGGGCCGCGCGCTGGACGAACGACCCGCACTTGACGGCGGTAACAATTTGATGATTCAGGGCGCAACGGTCCCTTTGAACGCTGGAAAAGATGGGGTTTCAGCAGTTGATATTGAGGATTATGGGCGATCAGTCCGCGCTGGCACTGTCACGCCTCAAATTGAGGATGAACAAGCGATCCGCGTTCTTATGGGGCTGCCGGAGATGTCCGATGCCGCAAGGGAGTTATGGGAAGCGCAAGGGCTTGTCCGTCAGCCTATAACCCTTCAAAGTGGCGAGGAGGCCGAGGCGTTGGCTGATAATGCCGACGATGAAACGCCAACAGAAGGAGAAAACGACAATGACGAAACTTAACCGAGAACTGCGGGACAGCACCTCCGCAGATATTCGTGCCGAGGACGGTGATGCCGTGACGGTTTCAGGTTACGCCGCTGTCTTTGACCAGCGGACCAGCATTGGCGGTTGGTATGACGAAATCATTGCAAAGGGCGCGTTTGCCGAGGCTATCGGGCGCGACGATGTTGTGTTTTTGATCAACCACGAGGGCTTGCCGCTGGCACGGACACGATCCGGCACGTTGATTTTGCGTGAGGACGATCACGGCTTGCACATGGAAAGCACACTGGACGAAACCGACCCCGATGTTTTGGCCATTGTGCCAAAGATGAAACGCGGGGATTTGGACAAAATGTCTTTTGCATTCTTGCCAACCGTGCAGGAATGGGATGATTCCGGCGACATACCAGTTCGGACAATCAAAGAGGCTCAATTGTTTGACGTTTCTATCGTCACGTCGCCAGCTTACGACGGGACCGACATTGGTTTGCGCTCATTTGAAGCGCGTGAAATGCCAACCTTTAATCACACACGCCGCTTGCTTGGGATGAAAACTCGGCTTATTGGTGTTTAGAATAGCGGCAATCAGTTGCCGTTCAACCGGAGTGCAAGCGCATTTCAAAACCAAAAGGAGCCTAAACAATGGCTGATATTATTGCACTTCGGGCAAAAATGGCAAAACTCGCCGCCGATGCCCGTTCAAAATTTGACGAAATCACCGACAAGACCACGGAGGACCGAGCAACCGAAATCACCGCAGAATTTGATGCGATGATGACAGAGCATTCGGGCCTGTCGGCAACGCTTGAGCGTGAATTGAAACTTGAAGAAATCGACACGCGCTCCCGCGAAATCGACACGCGCCGCCGGCCAAATGGCGGTGATGTTTCCGGCAATAAAGGCAACGACGACGACGCGCCAACCTATCGCGAGGCGTTTCATGAATACCTCCGCGCTCAAGGTAATGTCGCGGCACTACCAACCGAGGTTCGGGAGGTTTTGAATGGCGGCTTTGGGCAGGTTGAAGAGCGCGCGCAAACTGCTGGCACCAATTCGGCGGGTGGTTTTTCCGTTCCCGACGAAATGATGGCAAACCTGATCCGCACAATGGCCGTATGGGGTCCGATGTATGACAGCGATATTTGCACAATTATCAACACGTCGGGCGGCAATCCTTTGCCTATGCCAACGGTCAATGACACCGCAAGCACCGCTGGCGCGTCAACCGAGGGCGCAACGCTAACGGACGACGGCGGTAAAGACGTCGTGTTTGCACAAAAAACACTGGATGCGTTTTCGTTTAATACGGAATGGGTCCGCTGTTCTTTGGAATTGGCAATGGATTCAAGCGAGGCAATGGAAACCCTGTTGACCGATTTGCTCGGTGAGCGTTTGGGCCGCACTGCAAACTTGCAGCTTAGCATTGGTTCCGGTTCTGGCGAGCCGCATGGCCTTGTGACAGCAACGGGCGCGGGTAAAACTGCGGCGGCTACTGGTGCGGTGACAGCCGATGAATTGCTGGATTTGGTTCACTCCATTGATCCTGCATACCGTGTTTCGCCAAAAACTCGCATGATGTTCAATGACACAACCCTGCTGGCTTTGCGGAAGTTGAAAGACGGCCAAGGCAATTACTTGATCACGGAAGCCCCCGACGGTTCGGGCCGCATGACGGTTGGTTCGGTGGCAATGCCTTATTCGATCAATCAAGCAATGGCTTCTATGGCGACAGGCACCAAGCCGATTGTGTTTGGTGATTTCGGCAAATACTTTGTCCGCAAAGCGGGTGGCGTTCTTATTGGCGCAATCGACGACAAAGATTTCTGGCCGAGCTTCGGGGTTGCGGGTTATATGCGCCTTGACGGTGAACTTGGCGACACCGCTGCGATCAAGCACCTGATCATGGCATAAGCCGAAACATATGAATTAGGCGGGACCGGCAACGGCCCCGCTTTTTCCACAAATGGAGGTTTCTATGAAATACGAATTGTTAGTTTCACGCACGGGTCCAAATATCAACCAAAGCCGAGGCGATATTGTCGAATTAGGCAAGGCCGAGGCCAGGCGCATGATGGAATCCGAGCCGCCACAGTGCAAACCAGTTGGCAAGAAAATCAAAGCTGAAAAGGCGGTCAAGTAAAATGACTTTGCGCGGGTTTCAATCCCTTGAATTGGTCACGGCTCCAGTAAACTCCCCGCTGGTTCTTGCCGATGTTAAAGCGCATTTGGTCGTTGAAGAAAGCGACACGGACGCGCTGATAACACAGCTAATCCTTGCCGCAGCTGCGCATGTTGATGCCTTGGGGGTTTTGGGTCGTCCTATGATTTCCCAAACTTGGGGCCAATGGGTCGGGCCAGCACCTTCCGAGGTCCGGCTGCTGTTGCTCCCCGTGCAGTCCCTTTCTGCCGTTAAATATTGGGATGTTGACGGAGTTTTTCAAACGGCCACGCTTGCCGATTTTGAATTACAGACTGCGGGGAATTGGGTAATCGTTAAACCCGTCTCCGGCGCGTCTTGGCCGTCCACGGCTTCGCGTGAGGCGGCAATCAGAATTGATTGTGTGGTTGGTTATGGTGACGCTGGCACGGACGTTCCCGACGACATTTTGCAAGCCTTGTTGATGCTGGTTGCGCATTGGTTTGAGAACCGCGAAAGCGTTACGGAAACGCGCCTTATGACGACCCCCTATGGGTTTCAAGAATTGATCAACGCTCACCGCTCTGGTTGGTATGGATAATGGGCGCGGGGCGATATAAAGAAACTGCCGAATTTAAGCGGTTGAACGCGCAAGCCGTCGATTCATACGGCCAGCCGCAAGCCGCGTTTGAGGCTTTATTCTCGCGCAAGGCTGATTTGATTGAGGCCAGAGGCAAAGAGCGGATTGAGAGCGGCGCAGTTTCCAGCGTTGTTGCGGCAACACTCCGCATTCGATATTCCACACTTGCGGCCACGCTTACATCGGCTGACATGGTGACAGTTCGTGGCAATGATTGGCAAATTCGGGCCGTCATTGAGGTTGGTCGCAAATCCCGCCAGATTGAGATGTTGATAGAACGAGGGGCTGCATTGTGAAGGTTCTTGGTGTGAAAAAACTTAAAATGCAACTCCGGCAATTGCCGAAAGAAGTTCATGCCGAATTGCGCAAGGTTGTCAAGAAATCTGGCCGCGAATTTGTCACGGTTGCAAAAGCGTTGGTTCCCGTTGCCTCCGGCGAATTGAAAGAAACAATTGACGTTGAGTATAAAGATGGCGGCATGACTGCTATTATTTCCGCAGGTGGCAATAAACGTGACACCATAATTCAAGCCAAAACCGTTGAGGGTGGCCGCAATCCGGCGTCAAGTTCCGGCGGGATGAAGGCGCAACCGTTTATGGACAGAACCGCGCAACACTTAGGCAAAAGGGTCAGAGGCCAATACAGGCGCGCCTTGGCAAAAGCCGCAAAAAGGGTTTCTTAATATGGCCGATGGTTACGGATTAGATTTGCAGGTTGGCATTCGGGCCGCGCTGGTTGGAAACGCCGCTATTGCCGCGCTGGTTGGCGCGCGCGTATACGACACGCCACCGCAACCGTCCGTTTATCCCTTGATTCAACTCCCCGCCGCAAATGTTGATCCGGCCCATACAGACGGCACATTAGCGGCATATGTGACCATTTCGATTGAGGCCCATTCACAGTCAATTGCAGGGTCGGTTGAGTGCCAAAAGATAATCGAAGCAATCCGCGCGGTTTTGGATCGTGGGGAAAGTTCTGTCACATTGGCAAATTTTGCTCTAATAGAGTTAATTGAGATCACGTCGTTGGTTCGCAGAAACACCAGCGGGGCCGGATTTACGGGCGTTGCTGTTTATCGCGCATATATTGACGGATAATAAATTGTCGCCTTTTTGGACCCTTGGGCAAGGTCACATTCAAAAGGAGCCTAATCATGGCAAAGCAAAAGGGTCGCGAGTTACTAATAAAAATTGAGGATTCCGGCGGCGGGACGTTCAGCCCCCTAGCTGGCCTTAATTCAAAATCAATCACAATTAACAACTCGGCAATTGACGTTACAACCCCGGACGCGACAACGCCCGGCGGTGATCTTTGGACGGAAGTGCTGGACGGTGTGATGAATGTTGCCGTTTCTGGCGATGGTATTTTCGTTGACGAGGCGGCTGAATTGCAAATGCAAGCGGTGGCTATGACCGGCACAAAAGTCACGGCACTCCAAATTATTGTCCCAAGTTTCGGAACATTTGCAGGAAATTGGCACATTGACAGTATTGAATATGGCGGCGAGACAGAGGGCAGCGTGACGTTTAGCATTTCCCTATCCTCAACCGGCGCAATCACATTCACGGCTGCTTAAATGGGCATTGAAGTTGAAAAACCAGAGGGCGGCATTGCTGAAAAGCTAGGCGATGCCACCTTCCCAATGGTTTTGGACTTGGGCGCAATAGAGCGTTTCGAGGCCAAACACGGGAGCATTTTTGCACTTTGGGACGGGACGTTTCGTGACGTAAACCCTCCAACGTCCGCCGCAGTTCGCGATATTGTGGCCCTTGGGCTGGTTGGCGGCGGTTTGACAGATAAAGAGGCCGACGCGGTTGTTGATGGGTTGGGGCCAGCCGGTTTGAATTTGCTCCGGCTTATCGTCGCCGGATTGCTTGGGGCGGCTTTTGAGCCAGAGATAGGCGAGAAAATTGAGGCCGATGCCGAAGATGATAAAAAAAAAGACCAGCCTTCAACGTCCGAGGGCTGATCAAGTCGGCGGTTAAAATGGGCTTGCGTCCTTGGGAAGTCCGGCGAATGACGCCGCGCGATTGGCGGTTGATGGTAGCAGGGTGGAACGAGGCACATTCCCAAGAAAGTAACGAGCCGGGGGCTAATGCGCCAACCAGAGAACGATTGAAAGAAATGGTGGCAGAATATGGCTAGTGATCTCCAATCCCTTAAAATTTTATTGCAGGTTCGTGACCGCGAATTTGCACGTGCGCTAAATAAAAATACGGCGCGCGTTGACCGTTTTGCAAAAAAATCGCAAAAGAACCTTTCCCGCACAACACGCGGCTTCAACGGCCTAGCTATGTCAATGCGAGGCTTATTGCCAGCATTAGGCGCGGCGGTTCTGATTGCCAAAGTCAAAAGCGTCACAGCCGAATTGGACAACATAGGCAAAACCGCCGACAAACTCGGATTGACCACGGATGCGTTGCAAGAATTGCGGACGGTGGCCGAGGGCGCGGGTGTGAGCGTTACGACCTTCGACATGGCAATGCAAAGGTTTGGGCGGCGGTTGGCAGAGGCGCGCCAAGGAACAGGCGAAGCCAAGGCCGCGCTTGAGGAATTGGAGATTGAATTTTACAACGCCGATGGAACGGCGCGTGATATTGTTGACGTTCTCGGCTCGGTTTCAAACGCAATGTCCAAAATGACCGAGCAAACGGACATGAACCGAATCGCAATGAAGCTGTTCGACAGTGAAGGCGTTGCGATGGTGAACATGCTCCGCAGCGGTGAGGATTCCATGAACGACCTCCGGGCGGAGGCTAAGAGGCTTGGTGTTGTCATTGACGAAGATTTAATCCGCAAAGCGGAGGGCGCTCAAACCGAGCTTGATTTGTTATCGCGCGTTATGAATGCCCAAGTTTCAACTGCATTAGTCAACTTGATGCCTCTAATCCTATCGGTTGGCCGCGCTCTTGTGAACATATCACGCGCCGCCGGAACCGCTTTTAGCGACATCCGCGCAATTATGGGCGTTATCGAAGTCGGAGGGGCGGGCAATTTATCGGCTGAAAAACAAGCGATCATTGTTAATCGTGCTTTGGAACTTGCGATAGAGGACCGAGCCAAGGCAAGCGAACGACTTGCACGGCTGCAAGCGCGTGTTGACGCTGGTGGGGGGGATATTGATAGCCCTAGATTTTTGGAGGAATATTCTGAAGCAGTTGCGAGGGCAACCGCCGACATTGATAGGTTTACAAGAACGCATGATATGTTGCTAGAAACAATTAATGGCCAAGCAGCACCGCCGCCGACGACAGCATCGCCCGAGCCCGAGCCACTTTCTCCCTCGTTTGGCTTCCAAGCTGCGCGCCGCATTCAAAATCTATCGCGGGAATTGGAATTACTCGGCATGACAACCGATGCGCAACGCTTGCGTCGGATTGAGATTGAGAAAACCAACCTAGATATTGAATTGCAAAACGAGGCTTTAGCCACCAACGGGGATATTACCGCAGAGGAACAAGCGGTTATCACGGGCTTGGTTGCCGCATTTGAGCGCGAATCCTTGGCTCTTATGGAGGCCACGGCTGCGATGGACGCTAACACGGGCGCGCGTGGTTCAAATGTTGCGGCAATCGACACTCAAGCCGAGGCGTTGGAAGCTCTTTCGGACGCAAATCAACAAATCGTTGAGGATTTCATTGATGTTTTGACGAGTGCTGACAGCCTCAAGGACGGGTTAAATGATTTGCTCAAAATGTTTGTGAAGCTGGCCACAACGAGTTTCTTGCAAGGTCTGTTTGGTGTGGCTCCAGACAAACAATCCGGCCTCGCTTCATTTTTCTCTGATCTTGGCGGCAACTTACAGGGCAGGGCTGCGGGTGGTTCCGTGCAAGCTGGCAACCCGTATATGGTCGGGGAGAATGGCCGAGAGCCTTTTATTCCCGCACAAAACGGACGCATTCTTTCAACCTCTCAAGCAAAGGCCGCAATTGGCGGAGGTGGTGGCGGTGTTACAATTGTCCAAAACCTCAATTTTTCGCTTGGGGTTCAAAGCACGGTTCGGGCCGAGGTCTTGGGCTTGCTACCGCAAATCACCGAGGCCGCAAAAGGTGCTGTTTTGGACGCTAACGCGCGTGGCGGAGCCTTCACTCAATCATTGAAAGGGGGTTAATCATGCCAACCTACCCGCTGGCCTTTCCGGCCTCGCCAAATATTCAATCGCTTTCCATTCGTCCATTGCGATCCGTTGGGGCCACACAATCGCCATATGATCTATCGCAACAAAAGTTTGACCATGGCGGGGCGCTTTGGGTTGGTGAGGTGACAATCCCGCCAATGAAATACACAGCCGCAGGCGCATGGGAGGTTTTCATTCTGCAATGTCGTGGCAAGTTTGGGACGTTTCTCATGGGGCCACCTTTGGCGCGTCCAACGGGAACGGGAACCACAGCCGACATGCAAACGGCTGGTGCTGCTGGAGACGAAAGTATTGTTTTGCAAAACGCTGGAAACGCGCTGACATTCAAATTGGGTAACTGGTTGCAAATTGGAACGGGGACAAGCTCGCGGCTCCATAAGATCACAGCCGACGCAACAAGCAGTGCCGGGGGCACGGTAACGCTGGCAATTGAACCCGCCCTCAAGGAAGCCTACCCGATAAGCGTTGCTGTGACCGTAAGCAGTCCCGTCGGGGTTTGGTCGCTGGCCACCAATGAGGCTGGTTGGGATATAAACCAAATGGCAAGTTTCGGGGTTTCGTTTTCGATAATGGAGGCGTTGTGATATGGCGCGCGGTTTACAAACAGACATAAAGGACGCCGCCGCCGCGTCGGTTGTTAATCCGTTCAATCTGGTTCACTTGGCGTTTGATTCTGGCGACGTGAGGTTGTGGACAGGCCGTGGTCAACTTTCTTGGGGTGGGGAAACGTGGACCGGAGCCGGAGCTTTGCTAAAAATCTCCGCACCAAATGAAAGCACCGAAGTTCAAGCCAAAGGGATTACGTTGTCCTTATCGGGTTTACCGGCTGACATTCTGGCAATCGCTCTTGGTGAGGATTATCAGAATCGCAAATGCACTGTTTATTTTGGGACCATGACGGGTGGCATAGTTGACGCTGATCCGTTCATTACGTTTCGGGGTTCGATGGATAGAATGCCTATTGTTGACTCTGGGTCCGAGGCCACAATTTCGGTGGTCGTTGAAAACAGGCTTTTGATTTTACACCGATCCAGAAACCGCCGGTGGACGGATGCCGATCAGAAGATTGATTTCCCAGCCGACAAGGGGTTTGAATACGTCCAAGCTATTCAGGAATCTCCGATTGAATGGGGAAAGTCCGCGTCGGGCGGTGGCGTCACCAGCGGGTCTGGTTCTGGGAGTCGTAACGAATGACGGGTAAGGTTCAAGGATGGGAGGGGCGATTGAGCGCAGTCATTGATGCTGCGGTTGGTTGCTCTTTTGTTTGGGGGGAACATGATTGCACCCTATTCGCGGCGCGCTGTGCGGACGCTGTGTGGGGGGGAGACATAGAAAGCAAGCACAGAGGCAAATATAAGACCTTACGGGGCGCTAATGGCCGTATCTCGCGGCATGGCGGCTTGATTGCGGGGCTTGAAGGAGAGGGATTTGTTGAAATCTCACCGGCATTCGCGCAAAGAGGGGATATTGCCATTGTCAGGCAGGATGGGCGGGACGCTTTGGGGGTCGTTTTTAATGGCAAGATTGCGGCCACATCCCTGCAAGGCTTGGTGTTCGTCCCTGTAAACAAAGCCCAAGGAGTTTGGCGTAAATGAAATTTTTAGTCCTCGTTGGTTTTATCACGCTTGCCCTCGCAACGCCGCTCCGCGCGGATCCGGTCACGGCCTTTCTTGTCACGGCCTTTCAATCAATCGGGTTTGGGGCCGTTGTTGCAACAGCTTTGGCAGGGTATGCGGTAAACGCTTTGATCAATGTTGCCGTAGGCTTGCTGACAAATGCGCTATTTGGGAGAAATGATTCTATCCCCAGCGGAATTACAACAATGGTCCGTGATGGGACCATGCCGCAGCGGATTGTTTACGGAACCCGCCGCGTGTCGGGGCCGATTGCTTACATTGAAAGCACGGGCGGGGACGGTAAATATTTGCATTTGGTAATTGTGATTGCTGCGCATGAAAGCAACGCAATTACCAAGGTTTATTTTGGCGACGAATTAGCCCTAGACGGAAATACTTTTCAAGGAAATTGGGCTAATTTTTGCCGGATTAAAAAACATCTCGGCACAGATACACAAGCCGCCGACGCTGATTTGGTTTCCGATAGCGACGGATATTGGACCGCAGAACACCAATTGTTAGGGCAGACATATCTTTATGTCCGGTTGCTTTACGATCAGGACCAATTCACAAGTGGCCTCCCTAATATCTCGGCGGTAATTGAAGGCCGCAAGGTTTACGACCCGCGCGACGCATCAACCGCATTCAGTGCAAACCCAGCCTTGTGTATCCGTGATTTTATGTTTGACACAAAACACGGGCTTGCGATCAAGGCAGACGAATGGGACGAGGCCGCTTGTATAACGCTGGCCAACCTAGCGGACGAGGCCGTAACAATGTTGGATGCCGGAAGCCAACCGCGCTTTGAGTGCAATGCCGTTGTAAATACCTCTGCCAATTATTCCAGAATACTTGAGTCAATGCTGATCAGCGTTCTTGGCGGCATTTCATATATCAAAGGCCAATTTGTTATCTTTGGTGCGGAATACAGAACGCCAACAATCACCTTAACCGAGAGCGATATTGTCGGCTCGGTTAAAATCGAAACCGCTGTGACAAACTCAAGAAATTACAACGGCGTCAAAGGCCAATTTGTTCCCGCGCAAAACAATTATACTGATGACGAATACCCCGCTGTATTGTCGGCCACATATGAAGCCGCAGACGGTGACCCTCAATATTTGTCGGTTGATTTCCCGTTTGAAACTAATGAGGAGAGGGCGCAGCGAAACGCCAAACTGTTGCTGAACAAATCCCGTCAAAAAATAACATTCTCGGCGGCATTCAAGCTATCCGCGTTGGAATTAGTGCCGAGCGATAATGTTATGCTAACCCTGTCTCGCTATGGATGGGACGCAAAGGTGTTTGAGGTTCTGGCCGTCAATTTGGACATCCACGTGATTGCTCCGACGGTCACGTTGTCGTTAAGGGAAACCGCCTCAACCGTTTATGATTGGGCAGCCAGTGACGCCGACCCTTATTTGGCAGGACAGCCAACCAATCTGCCAAATCCTTTGGACCTTACGCCTCCGGCCTTCACTACGTCGGACGAATTAAAGCAACAGGGGCGCGCTGTGGTCGGCGCGCTGGTTGTCGACCTCTCTGCATATAAATCCGTCTTTGTCGGCACATTTCAAGTTGAAGGTAAAATTTCAACCGATACGGAATGGACAACCTTTGGGTCTGGTATGCAATCAAAGTTTGAATGGCTCGGGGTAATCGACGGGATAACCTATGATGTTCGCGCGCGGGTTTTAAGTTTGCTTGGTGTGCGCTCTGCCTATTTCACGGCAAGCCATACGGTCAACGCATTTGCCGACCCTCCTGCCGACGTTCTGAATTTCAAAATAAATGCCATGAGCGGGCAAGCAAATTTTACTTGGGACGCCGTTCCCGATCTTGATTTGTCTCATTATACAATTCGCAGGTCGCCTCTTTTAGTAGGGTCGGCTTTTGGCTCGTCAGAAACTGTGGCTGAAAGAATACCCGCGCCGATTACCGCGTTCAGTTTACCATACCGCGCGGGGACTTATTTTATTCGCGCCTCTGACCAGATCGGAAACGAGAGCATCACCCCGGCGCAAATAACCACCAATGTTGGGGAGTTGGAACGCCTTAACTCCATTGTCACCGTCACGGAATCCACTGGATACGCGGGAACGCATGTTGGCACGTCGCAGGATTGGGACGAGTTTTTGCTGTTGGAGGATTTCACGCATGGTCCTGAACTAATCCTTGCTGGTGACGGGACTAGCACAGTTGGGTGGGTTGATGGGCGTTATGCTGCCCCCGGATTTGCGCTGGTTGATGGTATGTTTGAACTCACCCACAATGGTAATAAACATGCGTCAAAATCTTATGCATTTGCGACGGTGATTGGTGAAACCTATCGACTGGAAGGACGGTCTATCGGTGGAACTGGTTGGAGTTGGGTGATTAAATCGGACGATGCAAATAACTGGAATGTGGGGCGTGTTGATCTATTCCCGGGAGGCGCATTTGCGAATGTTTACACGGAGGCGTCTGTTACATTTGTTGCAGTCGGAACAGAAACTTATTTGCATATCCTTGTGGATAATAATTTGGGTGAAGTCTCTTACTACGATGACCTTTCGGTTAAGTTGCAGATCGAGACCAGCGGTTATTTACTCGCAGAGGATGGTGATTACATCCCTCTGGAGCAATCTTCAAATATAGGTTTGGTGATCAATGATTTGTCGGGCGTGTCACCATCCGGTGATTATCTATTCGGCACAATAACGGACCTCGGGGCAAAATATACATCTCGAGTTGAGGCGCAAATTCAGTTTTTTCGGAGCGATGAAAGCGGCGAGTTGTTCGACGATGCGTCAGGGCTGTTTGATGATCGGCAAGGGTTATTTGATGGTGGTGAGTTTTCGGACGTGAATGCAAAATTGCAGATTGCTTTAACTGATGATGATCCTAATGCTTCGCCAACATGGGGACCGTGGATTGATTTCTTTGTGGGTGATTTCTCGGCGCGTGGCCTGAAATTCAAGGCTGTGCTTGACAGCACCTCAACAGGTGTCACGCCGTTGCTCACAACTCTTGCCGCCAAGATCGATATGGAGGACCGAGAGATTGCCGGTGATGACATTGTTTCCGGCGCAGGGGCTTATGCTGTTGTGTTCGATCCGGCATTCAAAGGTTTGGGCGGTATTTCGATCTCAAATATCGCAGGAATGACAACGGGCGACACTTATGCTATTACGCTGAAAAGCGCGACGGGGTTCACAATTGAATTTAAGGATGCCGGCGGGTCGTCGGTTTCAAGAACATTTGGCTATAATGCCAAAGGATATGGGAAAGTTATCTAAATGAGCCAAGCAGATTTTATAATCTCAAACCAAATATTTCCCCTTACGCGGGCGGAAATCTCGGCGTCACTGCAAGCACTTGCCAGCAGCAATTCTGGGGCAACGGAACCGGTAACGACATACGCTCACCAACTATGGTATGACACCGCGACAGATTTTCTCAAGATGCGGAACGCCGCAAACGATGGTTGGTATACGCTTGGTTATTTCGATGTGGGAACAGGCTTTTGGGAATTGCGGTCAAACATTTGGCAAGCTTCGTCTGCCAGCGGGATTACAATTAAAAACGCGGCGGGGTCGATTTTATTGTCCATATCGGCCAGCGGAGTGATCACCGGATTTGCGGCCAGCGGGTCCAAGGCAACCCCGCTTGAGGCCGACGGTGTTGTTATTGTTGACACCGCTGCATCAAATATAATTAAGCGGGTGACTTGGGCCAATATCAAAGCCACCTTGAAAACGTATTTCGACACGCTTTATGCAGTTTACGCGACCACCACGACCAACGGGCCTGTTGAATTGGCAACAACCGCCGAGGGCGAGACAGGCACGGATACAGCGCGCGTTCCGGCTGTTGATGTTGTAAAGGCAATGGTTACTACGCACACCCCCCCAACCATTGCAGGTATGTCCTATGGGGATATTGGGTCTTATATATTTGGTATTGTCGAAACCACAGGATTTACGGGCGGGGCGATCTTTGCAGGCGCTGATATTCGACCCGCTGCCCTCGGGGCCGTGCTGACAACTCTTGCGGATGATACGCGCTCGGCTGGCACGGCCTCCGCGCTTTGGTCTGGTTCTGGTGCATTATCTGGCACGTGGCAGGCAATGGGTGGTTCGGAGGCTGATGGTGCATCGCAACGCACAAGGGCAACACTTTTTCTAAGGGTGACATAATGGCAGACACAAAAATATCAGCACTCGCAGCCCTCACCGGGGCATTAAGCGCAGCCGACGACGAATTTCCTATTGTGGATACCTCGGCTGGTGAAACTAAGCGGATGACCCGCGCCGAATTGGTGCTGGCGATTGAGGCGAATTTATTCACAGGTCCGGTTGTCGTTGGCGCAGCTGCGGGAGCAGCAGGTGCAAACGATTTGGTCGTTGATGGTGCGATTTATCTCGGCGGATCGGTTGCGGCAAACGCGCTCGATGATTACGAGGAAGGCACATGGACGCCTAATTTGAGTGATGGAACCAATTCAGACGCAACACAGACGATTGAAATCGGGCATTATACCAAAATCGGGGATCTGGTTCATGTGCAAGGTAGAATTGCCACATCGTCCTTGGGGACAATTAGTGGGAATATCCAGATTAACGGGTTGCCTTTTGTTTCCCATAACATAACGGATGGTATGGCCAGCGCGGTTGTATCACGCGCGGCGGGGTTATCGATTACGGCAGGGCAGAGTATTTCAGGTTATATTGACCCCAACACCTCTACAATTCTGCTCCTACTTGCAGACGCGACGACGGGGACAAGTCGATTGCTTGATACTGAATTTTCGGCGGATGGCGACTTGATGTTTTCCGCTTCGTATATTGCAGCATAAGGAAAAAGAATGCCACTTACAAAACGCAAAGAAGTTGACAGAATTGAGATTGTCGGACCAGATCGGAGCGTCCAGATATGGACCACAACAATCATTGAGGATGATGGTGTCGAGATCGGGCGCAGCAATCACCGCAGCATATTGCCATCTGGGAGCGTTTCAGATGAAGGTGTGTTCATTGATCCTGACTTAACCAATTATGACGCCGAGGTCGCCGCTATTGCGGACGCCGCGTGGACACCCGCAGTCAAGTTAAAACGCCGCGTTGCTGGTGTGTCGGTCCGACTTGGTTTGGCAAAAGAGCGAGTGGCCGAGGTTAACGAGAGTATTTTCCGCCTAGGTAAGAAAATAAAGATTGCAGATAATATTATTGCTGATGCTGGTGCGGGTGCGGCCAAAAAGAGCAAGGCTGCGGCAAGCAAGGCTGCGGCGGAATCGTCAATTGCATTGCGGCAGGAATCACTAACAAAGGCAGAGGGTCGCGTGTTGCGACTTGGCGATTTATTTGTGAAATTAACCAAGTAAATTCTAAGCGTCCGGCGGCGCGTGAAAGGAAATGTATGACTGACTTAATTGATAAAGCTGGTAACGCGGTAAAGCCATTGACCGGCGAGGAGATCAAAGCATTGCGAGAGGGCCATGAATACCGCGCGGCCATGAGTTTGATTTCAAGCAAGTGGCGAAAGGCGGTCATAGCATTCGGTGCGGTGCTGGGGGTAGGCGCTCTTGTTTGGAGCGTTCTAATTGAGCCTGTTTTGAAAAAGATCGGTGCAGGTTGATGCGGTTTGCGGCCAAACATTGGGAATGGTTTGCAGGTGCATTCATTACGGCCTCGGCTGTTTACTGGATTGCGGCGGCAATTCCTGATGCGGTGGCCCCCGATAGATATACTGCCACAGACGCGGCGGCTGATCGGGCCGTGATTGAAAAGCAAATTGAAGCCCTGCAAATCGAGGTGAGTAAATGAGTAAGAAAACAATATTGGTCATTCATACTCTTGCGGTGCGGCGCAACTGGATGATTGACGCCACTGTGCAGCAACAGGTTGACGAGGTGACCAGATGGCACACCAAAGAACGTGGCTGGAAGGCAATCGCTTACGCGCAGATCATAGCCCAGAACGGCACCAAAGCGGGTGGTCGTGACCTTGATGGTGACGGGGATTTCTATGAGGAGATCGGCGCACACGCAAAGGGCTTCAATGTTGAGGGAATCGGTATTGCGTTGACAGGGGGACTGGGTGGCAAGGCTACCGACAAATTCCGTGACCATTACACTCAAGCGCAGCGGTTTGCGCTGTGGGATACAATCTATGAAATCCGCAAGCGGTTCGGGGATTTGGAGATCATTGGGCATAACGAGGTTTCGGCTAAGGCTTGCCCATGTTTTAACGTGCAGGAGTTTTTGGCGGAGGGCGACCCACGGACTAAGCCCATAACCGCGCCAGCCGCCGCCGCTGGTGCTGGTGTGGCTGTTTTAGGTGCTGGCATAGCCGCTGCGCCGGAATGGTGGCCTGTTGCGGCTCTGGTGGCCGTTGCGGTTATTGCGATTATTGTAATTCGGAAGGTTAGGACATGAAAAGCCTAAAAGGTTACAGAACCCTGATTGTCAACATCATGACCGGCCTTGCCGCCGCGCTTGGTGGTGTTTTGATGTATGCAGGCGGTTTAGGATTAGAGCCTGAAACTGTGGCATTGGTTTCCATATCGGCGACAACACTTTTGGCGGTTGCGAATACAGTATTGCGCATGATCACCGATACCGCAGTGGGGCAGAGCGAATGATTGATGCTATACTATTGGCCAGCTTCCCTTTTCTTGCCGCTGTAGCAACCTTTGCAGGTGCGCCTTTATGGCTTGTGATTCCGCTCTGGATTGTCGCAGTAATTTGGGTGGTGGCGATACTTATCATGTCGAATATGTGGGAGGAATGATGAAACTGATACTCAAACTATTCTCCGGCGCGTGGGGCTATGTTGCCATAATCGGCGCAGGTCTGGCTGCAATCCTGACATTCGGGGCAAGCCAGCGCAAAGCAGAGCGTGAGGAAAACGTGATTAAACGATTGGAGGCGGAAAATGAAACCCGTAAAAGAATGGATGCGGTCAAACCGGCCAAAAGTATTGATGATGCTCGGTCTAACATTTCTGGCTTCTTGCGCCGCAACGATAAGTGAAGTAGCGGTTTGTGACGGTCTAGAGCAACCGCTTGAAGCATTGGCCGCCGTTGTGCTTGATGAAGGCACCGAGGCGATCACGTTTGCAACCGATGTTGTGATCGGTAAGTATGTTGCTGGTTGCGGGTGAATTTGGCGGATATGTGAGGTAACGATCCCCAACGCCGTAGCGTCAACTTGGTTAGCAACCAGTTGCAAGACCATTCCTGCATACATATCCGCAATTTGGAGGAAGGCTGAGGTGTCGATCCCCAATCCATTACTGGATCAATCTGTTTTCAAAACAGTTGCCGAGGCCGCTCGGCGTAACCTTCCTTAATGTGCAGGTAGGTTGCTAATCCTACTATGGCTCGGCATTTTTCAGTGCGCTGCACATGCTTCTTATAGAGGGTCTATCCATGGCATTCAAGGCTTGTGAATCATATCCGGCCCGAAGCGATTCACAAGCCGGGTTGTTGGTGTTCTATGCTTTCCAAAAATCATGATTAGCACGGCGCTGCTTTTTACGGCGGTCAATACGCTCCAATATCTCGGTGGCGTCTGTTGTTTTCAATGCGGCCATTATCTCGTTATGCGCGCAATTTCTAACAGAAAGCATTCCTGACCCTCCAAGAGCCAGTGCCGCGTCTGGATACATCACCCTGATATGCGAAACGATTTCTTTTCCTATATCCATGGCAATTTCCTTAACCAAAGATTCATCTAAGCTTTGCTGGACTAATTCGGTTCCCACTTTCATCTCCTTTTTAAGTTGGTCCCCGCCGCAGGATTCGAACCTGCAATCTACGGATTAGAATTCCGTTGGCTTATCCAGTTAGCCTAGGCGGGGTGGTAATGACTTATGTGCATTCTCCGCCGTCTTTCTGGCAGAGATATTCTTGATCGTCAAAAATCCAATCGCCTTGCTTTTCAACAAAATCGCCTAACTCTTTGCGAGTATATTGCGACCTAAACCTTGCCCCGTTAGGCGATTTTGTAAGCCTTGTGGCGAGTGTTTCTATTTCAACCCACCAATTGTGACGGTCTGGATAATCGCGCGCTAAAGCTGATAATGTCGCTTCGGATTTCAAAAAACAGCCGTCGCAATTTCCTAACCCAGCAGGAACAATTAAATCAAATGGTTGTTTTTTCCAGAAATCCAAAACGTCATTTTTTGTTATTCCTGCATCATTAAGCGGAAACCAGCGGTCAACGCGCTTGTCTGGCGAGGGTTTAACCCGATGTGATTCATCGGCGCGAATGCCTATCGCGTTTGTCCATTGCTTCCATCCCAGATCAATCAAATATCGGCGAGCTGGCAATATCTTTAGGTGTTCGGTGCAAAACCTTTTTGATTGATCCGGGCACGCTTTTTTGCGTTGAATTAACCTTTTGAACGGCTCCCCATTCCTTGACGCTGAATTGTGAGAAACAACATCGAACAAGACCTTGCCGCCGCGCTCGGCGTCCTCAACCCAAGTTATTTTGACCGACCAACGAGACGCTATTTCCTGCACGAAATTCAAAGTCTCCGGCATTTCGCGGCCAGTATTGGCAAAAGCGACCTTTACACGATCTGGGAGGTCGCCATTCGCTTCAAGTATTTTATGCAGCATCAATCCACTTGTCCTACCGCCCGAAAGTGATATTTGCACATTGCCTTTTGGTAAGGTAAATTGATTTAAGATGTTCATTCTCCTTTAGGTGGGGGTGGCGTCATGCGAGGCATCCAGTGCGTCACTGTTTTCTTGCCTAGCTTTTTTTCGTATTGCCAGAAGTCACCGTCTGCCAATTTCTCTATGGGGACATCATAAAACCCACCATAGACCCATATAATCGTCCCATCTTTCGGCGCGGTTTCAATGTCCTGCCACTGCGATTCGGCGCTGCCCTTGCCAGCGCCATCACGCAGCGCCGAACCATCGCCCTCGCCGCAGGCCGTAATGCTGCCGTTCAAACTGCCAATAACTTTTTCCGCAGCTGCTTTTTTCCTCTGATATGTTTTACGCATTTCATGCGCTCCTTTACCATTGCGTCTGCATATTGGTGTGCCATTATGGCAATATTTTCGGCACATTTAAGCTGCACTTGTCCGACGGTTATATCGCCAACCCCAAGCGCACGTAATTCATCCAATGATCTTTTCATCGTCGAATAGGCAGCATCTTCATTTATAAGAAAAGCTGTCATTGCATTGCTGGCGTGGTAATCCCGTAAGGTTATACAACCTGTTAAAACGTGTTGCCCCGTTCCGCAGCCGCTTTTTTCAAATTTGCTATTGGTCATTTTGTTCTCTCCATTTTGAATGTATAGGCGGCAACATAATCGTTGCGCTCCCATGTGTAGGGGATGTCGTTGATTAAATATTCGTAACATTTGCGAGGTGTCGCAGCCCAGAAATACCCGGTGCCGACACACCATCCACCGTCATATTCTCGCACCCCCTCGGCAACACAATCGTCGTCACTCATATCCTGCCACCTTTGCACCCTGACATCGGTGATCGTGATAATCATTCGGGTGTCAGCTTCGGCATGGAATAGGCTGTTGCGTTTGTGAAAACTTGGATAAATTCGACCAACATCGACATCACGTTTAGGTTTATCAAACTTTACAGGCTCGTCAAAGTCTCTGTGAAACTTCCATTTATCCTTTCCTGTTTTTGTTTTTTCACCTGTATTTATCCAACGACCCCAAGCCCAATGGGATTCCTTTACATAGAGTTTGTCGCCTACTTTGTGGGGCGTGATTTCTTGCCAGTTCGGAATGAATATTGGCTGCGGGTTCAACACCCGCCGCGTCTGTGTCTTGCTACCTTCCCAAATAGCCGTGGCCATGTCGGGCGTGAATAGAATGCCTTTCATGGTTTACTCCAATTCGGTTTGTTAAATTCCATCACCAACCCCGCGCTAACAGGGTTGGACAAAGAATTTAGAATTTAATGGAGGCGCGGAGTGTGGCCAAGCCGATTGGTGTATCCGGCAAATCGTATTGCTGATACGCGACACCAATCACCAGCCGCTCACCGATAGCCACGTCAATGCCGCCGCCATAGACAAAGCCGCTTTCGCCGTTGCTGGCCCAGCCTTGCCCTGCTGTGCCATAAATAAACAGGCGATCAACAGCGATACCGGCGCGGGCCTGAACATATGCCAGACCATCAATGCCCAGCGCGTTGCCTTCGAGCCATGTGTAGCCAGCTTCCGCGCCAATTGCGAATGCACCAAAATCTTGCAGGTAACCAGCCTGAACGCCATAGGCCAGCATGTCAGCGGTCACGGTTTCAGACCAATAATCAGTGCGCAGGAATTGTTCATATTCCTCGGTGCCGATAACAAAATCACGGGACCGGGCATTGGCGAAAACGTGTTGTGACATACCACCAAAGCCGCCGGTGCAATACCTGTCGTCAACTTGTGACCACCAGTCAGCGCGCCACCATTTCCAGCATTGATCTTCGATCACGTCGCGCGTCACGGTTTCATAAATGCGCTCGGAAAATTCCGTGACACGGCTGCCGCTGGCCTTACCTCCGTGGATGCCAACCGATGCGCCGGACCACGAATAAGCTGGTGGCGCAGCAGCAACAGGTGCAGAAATGTTTGGCTCATATGGCACGACCGTCACCAAGCTGCCAGCGTTGGCAGGGTCGATAAGGATTGAAATTGGCAGAGCGAGTGCGGCCCCAAGAATAAATAAGCGTTTCATGTTGTTTCCTTTTTTAGTGGTTGAAATCATGACCATGACCGTAACCATGACCGTAACCGTGACCATGACCGTGACCCTGACCGTAACCCTGACCCTGACCATGACCGTGACCCTGACCGGTCATAACCAACCTTCATAACCGCCGCTATCATTTTAGCACCAGCGTAATTGGATCAATTACTGTTGCGTCGATCAGAGATCCACGACCGATTATAATTGGTCCATCTGGGAACGGCTCTACCTCCGAAAAATCACCCGTTTTCAGGGCTTCCGAGAACCTTCCTGTGTCGGCAATCCAACCGGCTTTTTCAATAACAAGTTCGTTTGGAAAAACTGCTGTTAATATGCCAACGTCAATCATAGTTACCGTGCGGATTAAATAGGTTTTACCGATTTGCCATGGATGGCCTTCGGATGGTGGAACACTGCCACCGAACAAAGTTTGTATTTGCTTGAGCTGATTAAGTGTCATTTCGTCAATGTTCATGTTGTTTCCTTAGATAAACAGCCAAAAAGCTGCGGTTAATGCGGCGATCACCGCGATAATCTCGGCAATGCCAATCCATATGGCCCAGCCGAGAGGTTCATCTTCCATCGGGTGTTTCATTGCCGAAACGGAATGTTGATTTTCAAAGCCAGCACCCCGTCCATTTTATTCCCGACCGGTGTATAAAGGCCGACAATGTTAAACCGATCAAATTCTACTGTTGCGGATGCACCGCCAACCATGACGAAATCACCGATGCGTGGTATGCCGAACTTGTCAGCATACCCGATAAGGTTCGGGTATTCGGCAAAGCCAAGCCAACCGCCAGCCCAAATATTCACATCGCCTAAAGTCGCAACACGCCAGCGCCAATTCGCTGTGGCGTAGGTGGATTGGAAATAATAGCTGTTGCGGAAGGTTCCCACCTCAAGGCCGTAGCGCAAAACATCATTACCCCAAGTCACCCCGATACCAATGCCCGGGTTAAATTCATTGAAATCCCGCGTGGCGTTGACGTGCAAGCTGGCAATGCTGATCGAGGTATAAAATTCAGGATCGGCCTTTGTAGGCTTGGCGAATGTCACAACAATTATGGCCACAACAAAGGCCAATATCAGGATGCGCCACCGTAGCTTACCAAGCCGCTGGATGCGCAACATTTCGGCCTCGGCGCGTTGCATTTCTTCATGCCAGTCTCTTGGCTGGTCTTGGTTGTGGTGTAAATCAGTCATGTCAGCACCCAAAGCATGATCAGCCCAGCCGCAAAAATACATCCAAGCATAACCGCGTCGCCAATTATGGTGCCAAGTTCGGTGCGCCGCGCATAACGATTACGGTCGCGCTTCAATTCACGCAATCGGGCGTCGGTGGCTATTATTTTATCAAGCTTGTTCATGTTAAATATTCCTTTGCTGATATGCGCGCGCGAGTTTGGCGCGCTCTTGCGTCCAAGTTTTTGCTTGGTCTAAAAATCCCAAATTATAAAAGCCGGTTAAGATCAAGCCAGCCGCTATTGGTCCCTCGGTGATTGATCCAGCTTGAAAGCCACGGTCTGTCCAGAATTGACGCTCTCCGCCGCCATGTTGCGTCTCGTGGCAATCACGACAAAGCGGCAAGGTGAAAGCGTCGTTAGGCTTCAACGCTATGCCTGAATCATACTTGCCAAACAATGCGTCGGGAAACCTAGTGTGCGCCGGATCAACATTGCAATGGATTCCGCAGGTTATGCAGATTGCAATATCTCGGCAGAATTGAAGCCGCGCGGGGCCGCTCTTATTCATGGCGTTGGTCCGTTTTCACGATCAAATATTTTGTGTCGCCAATCCGAAAGAAACCCGCCGCCACCTTGTTGTCAAAAATCATTTTGGCAACAAAAACCATAAGTAAGACCCCGGCACAAAAACCAGAAATGAACCCAAGCAGACCCGATAAAATAATCAATGGACCGACCTCACCTTGATTTCTAGTTCTCCGGCCTCGTTATTGGCGTCCACGTCCTCCAAGAGTTCGGCAATCTCGCTTTTGGCGGCGATGCCGCTCCCGATTAAGGTTGCGAATATATTCCCAAGGCCGGACATGGCCACGCAATGAGTGCAAAGGCCGTGTTCCCCGTTTGCATGATTGACGAAATCTATCACGATTAAATCAGCAATGGCTGTCTCTAGGTCGGGGCGGCTCATTCGGCCACCCCCGCCGCTGCAATCTTTGCCCCATACCAGCCGCCAAGCCAGTTCGTCCCCTCTTGTGTATCCACTTCAAATGGGCAATCAGCAACGGGGATTTCATCTTTGAAGCAATTTTCGCCTTGCGTGTATTCGTCGGACATAACGTCGGCGGATTGCTCGTCGTCTGGATCACCTAAAACGCTGGCTTGGGCAGTTTCTAGGGGGGCTGTGGCTTGATTAACGTCTTTTACATCGCCTTGTGGCTCCGGCATAGGTTTCGCGCCCTGGCCGTTGGTTGTCGCCGCAAGCCGTTCTGTATAGGTTTGGCGCGGCGTAATATCTTTGATATCGTTAATTTCATCATCCGAATAAACGCCAAGTATCACATCGGGAAAATGACGGCGGCACATAGCCCTAACCGAGTAATACCAAAGCTGTTGATCTGGGTCGTCTTTCCAAAGTGGCGATTTCTTGCGGGCCTTGCCTAATTCAGGTGACATATATTCAACCACCCCACCCGATTTCAAATCCGCCCAAACGCGCAATTTCCGCTGGTCGTCCTTACCAAAATATTCACCTTGAATGCGGCCTTTGATCGGCGCACGTTGCTCGATTACGGCGTGGATAAGTTGCGCCTCAAATGCAATCCGGTCGTTTACAAAATATGATTTGTTGGCGACCGCAAAAGGGTCCATTCTCCAACCTAATGCTTGCACTGAAACAGCCAAACACGCCCCCGGATCGCCGCGCAAATGGGGCGGAACGGCCTTTGATGATAGCGACATGAGTTTTGCAAACTCCATTACCTCGCCCATGCCCTTAAATTGAAGGCCTCCAATGCCACCCCCGACGGCAACAGACGCAGTTATTTCCTTATTTAATCCGGTTTCTATTTGTTCAAGTTTGGTATCTGGCATAGCTGCACCTCGGTTGTTGATTGTTTTACGTGAAACATTATGTGCGTGAGTTGTTGTTTTTGGTTCAAGTTCCCTGATTGTTGGGGTGCTTGTATGACCCCTCAACGTATCCCGACCAATGGCCGGAATCCAAAGCCTCGGCAAAATCATTAATTGCGGAACGCACGTCAATTTCAGCCTCGGCCAAATCGCTTAACGGTATGTCCTGAACAAAGGTCATATACGGCTCTTTGTTCTCAACGTAGAGCAGGGAGCAAGCCTCGGTTTCCAAGTCCAGCAATTCGCGCAAACCCATTGTTGCTAACGCCATTTGCATGTCGTAGCGCATATCGCGAGTTTTATAAAAACAGGCTTTCGGGTCGGCGGTGGTCGTTGTTTTAAGGTCCGAGGTAAACCCGCTTGAAGGCAACAGGTCTGGCCGAGCCTTGAGCCAAACCCCCGTTTCGCGGTCCTGCCAAATCATTGATACCTCGGTATCGCCTTCCAAAAGTCCGGCCTGAATGATCGGCTCGTTGTTAAGGTTCTTTGACATTTCGTTGATGTGAACCATATCGGCAGCGGTCAAAACTTCCTTGCCAAACTTAATCATGTCGGCGCGCCAATCCTTCGCCTCTTTTGACCGGAAAGAATCGTAGTGGCTGACAACAAATTTATCCTCAAAAACCTCGTCCCCAAGCAATACCGCGTGAGCCGCACGGCCAAATGTCATGGCCGGGCTTACCTTGCGGGGGTATGCGTCTGGGTTGAGATTTGAGAACCTCCAGAAATATTGCGGGGCTTTCATAATATCCCGTAAGCCGCTTGAACTGATGCAAGGCGTCGGCGTCAATTGCGTGTGATAATGAGCAAGGGGCGTCCGGTATAGTCCCGCCTTGGTGACTTTGGCTCCGACTGGCAGTTTGATAATTTCATGTTTCATCGTTGATCCTCTCGACTTGTTTGCACTTAAATGGGGGCTTTGGAACGTCAATCGCCATAACTTCAATCAATGCGCGGGGGCCGTCTGGTGTTCTCACATTCACCATATCCCCGACTTTGACCGCCTCAAATGGGTTTTCGTAGGTGTAAAACCTGCGGTCCCATTTGTTGAACCGACATTTAATCCATTGCGGTTCTGGAAATAGTTCAGGCATTAGAATTTCACCGAGCAATGCGCCACCAAGCCGTCAATCAGGGCTTGCGGAATATCAGCCTTGGCAATTTTGGCGAGTGAATTTGCAATATCGCTCCGCACTTTGTCTTGGGCCTTTTTGTTGGTGGCGCGACGTTCTGCCTTGCGCTTGTCGTCGGCGCGTTTGGTTTCAATGCGGGTGCGTTCGTCTGTTGCGGCTTGTTCCTCTCTATCCTTGGCGGCTTGCAATTCGCGCTTATGTTTGGCTTCAACCTCGGCAGCGTCGTCAATGACCTTTTGGGCCAGTGCCTCGGCTTGCTCCTTTGCGGCCCGTGTTGCTTGTTTGGTTTTCTCTGCGGCCTCGGCCTCGGCTTTCACCTTGGCCCTGTCTGCGGCCTCGGCGCGTTCTTGTTCCGCCGCTTTATCCCGTGCGGCTTTTTGGCTGGCCGCAAGTTCCGTGGCCTCTTTTTCCGCTTTTTGCCGTTTGAAATCGCGAAGCTCCTCAAGTTCTTTGGCGTCGGATTCCCGTTGTTTCGCAACCGACAAATGAGCGGCCAGCGTTTCAAGCGATGCGGCGATAGCGGCCTGTGCATGTTCAAGATACTCCTCAAAATCAGCCTTTGTGGGCTTGGCGGCTTCAAGGGAGTTGATTTCTTCGCCAATTTGCGCCGCTGTTGAAAACGCCGTTAATTTGGTTTCCAGCGCGTCAATGTTTGCATGGATTTGCTCAAGGCGGTTTTTCTCGGCGGCCTCGTATTGCTTGAGCGGCGCGCGAATGGTTAAAGCCAAAGTATCCAAACGGTCCCGAACAATCCGCCGCTGTTCGTCAACAATCTTGATTTCCGCGCGCTTGGGGTCGTTTATATCTTTGCCGATGCCGTCCATCAAAGTTTTTGACCGGACAACCTGCATTCCCAAACGGGTGATTTCCTTACGGCTCTTTGCGGTGGATACGTCCAACACATATGAATTGGCCTCGATTTCAATCGTGGTCAAAATCTTGTCAATGTCGGCGGGAATAGCAAAGGCCGCTTTTATGGTGGCCTCGGCTGGAATTGTCAGATCGGTTCCTGTTTCCGTTTGGTTGTTCATTCGGTTGCTCCAAAATCAATTTCGGTTGCAACTGGTTTTTCGGGGGCGGCAAACGCGCGGTCCCGTTTCAAGATGAAGGCAAGGCCACCAGAGGCCAAGACTTGTTCAACCATCGTAACGGCGGCATTCTCGCAATCGTCGCCTTTGACAATGTGGAAAATGTCCTTTGCAGGGGTTTGGCGCAGCACAACACGAAAGCGGTCATTGGCTGATAATACTTTGCGCCCTGTTGATTTAGAGGTTGGTTGTTTTAGCGTCATTTTTTTATCTCCGGTTAGGGTTTGTTAAAAACTTAAGTATGCTAACTATACAGGTGGTGCAATACATTTGCAATAAAAAATATATTGACGCTGGGTTAATAACTCGGCATATTGTCGTCATTTGCAATTGAAAACAGAAAGAGTGAGGTATGAATGAAATACTAGAACTTTGGCCAAGCATGGCTGAATTGGCGCGTGATCTTGGCGTCAAACAAGGCATTGTCGCAGGGTGGCGGCGTAACAATTCAATCCCGGCAAAATATGACGGGCTTATTGTTCGGCACGCCAAAACGCGAGGCATTGATTTGTCTTATGCAAAAATTTCAGAAGCGAGAGCGAATGTCGCGCTTGCAAAACAGGAGGCCGACAATGGCTGAAATAGACGGAACTAAATTTTTTGAAAAACAAGTCACTGATACGGTGACTGGATTCACGGGAACGTGCATTGGCCTTTGCCAATATACAACCGGATCGGATCAATATTTAATCGCGCCACGTATTGGGAGCGATAGATTATATCGGGATAGCCATTGGTTCGATGTTGGTCGGGTTGTTCTTGTTGTAGAAAACGAGATTTAACCCTTGCAAAGTTGGTTTGCGAATAATCGCAAACCTTAACAAAGTAATTTTAATTGGAGGCCAACAATGGCTAAAGCTAAAAAAGACGACGGCGCGAATGTCGTTCCGATTGATCCCAAATCCAATGTGTTTGAATGTCATTTTCCCGACTTGGTTAAAGACTTGGAAACCTTAACCAAGTTGAAAAAAGAAATTGACGGCCCCGTTGGGTCGCTGCGCTCGAACCTCAAGCACATTCAAGAACAGCAAGGCTATCATCCAAAGGCGCTGGCGATTATTCGCGATTTTGACAGCATGGCAGAAACCAAGCTGGCCGATATTCTCCGCACGTTCATTCCGATGCTTGACGCGATGCGCGCGGGGAAATGGGACGCGCTGCGGCAAGATATGATTGACGAAATCGGGTGAAAATTCTTGCGCTAGATTTGGCGACAAAATCAGGGTTTGCCGTTGGGGTTACCGGCGGCAAACCTTTCTGTTTCACGGAGGTTTTAGGGGAGATCGGCGCGCCGCATGGCAAACGGTTTTGTCAGTGCCTCCAAACAATCAATCGGGTGATTAAAGAACACCAGCCAGATTTGATCGCGCTTGAGGCTCCGTTTAAGACCCACAAAAAGACCGACACAAATGTTGAATTTATCACAATGGGTTTGCGCGCCGTGGTTATGGCCGTTGCAGAGTTACACAGCGTCCCATTTGACCAATACGCGGTGCGCACGATCCGCAAGCATTTCATTGGATACAACCCGCCCCGTAAGGAGGCCAAAGCCGCCACGGTTAAGCGTTGTGGCCAGTTGGGATATAAGGTGGCCAATGACGACGAGGCCGATGCTGCCGCGCTTTGGGACTATGTTTGCGCTCTGCGGTCAACACCGATGTTTGGAGAGAACGCAAAATGACCAGCCTTGATACTTTTGCAAAAGAACAGCTTATCATCCAAAAGGAGTTGTTTTTCGGATGGGGTGTCGAGGATATTGCATTTCGGAACAATCTAACGCTGGCCGAAATCCGGAAGGAAATTGAAAGACTGCGCGCATTAGGTGAGCTGCACGAAGTTTTGGGAATTAATTCAAAGCCGATTTGGAGTGTTTGCAGCCGCCGAGAAGTTATTGCCTAACGCGACGCGGCTGGAGTTGTTCTCAAGGCAATAGCGCGATGGCTGGGACACGTTTGGAAACGAGGTCAAAACCAAACAAGCCCAATCCAGTTAAGGAAAGGGCTTGTCAGAACGGTGGATTGCCGCTAGGTTTCGAGCAGTTAAACGCAGGACCATTGATAAAGGATAGGGATATCCGCGTCAATACCTGCCCAAAATTAAGGGCAAAATATGTCAAAACCACAAGATATTGATGCAACCTGCGATTCGGATGCGGCTTATTCAATGGCCGTTGCCCATGTTGGCTATTGCATGTGGCAGGGCTTCCAGCCTTGGCAGGTGATTGTTTCCGTTGGGGTCGCCGCCCCGACCGATGCGAGTTGGACAATAGCCCTCGGCGTTATTTATCAAAAAGCAACGGGGATATTATGAGCCATATAGCGACAAATTGGGCGATGGCTCAAAAAGGGCTGAAACCAGCGGCAAAGATTGTTCTTTTCCATTTATCTGATAGGCATAATCCAGATTACGGGTGTTTTCCAAGCCAAGCGACTTTGGCCAATGATTGTGAAATGTCACGCCGTTCAATTCAAAACCATTTGGCAGACCTTGAGGCCCGTGGGTTTATTCGCCGAGAACGTAGATTGCATAAAGGGTCATATACATCAGACAGGTATTTTCTTGCGTTTGAGGTTGATTTTGAGGTTTCACCGTGCGCAAATATTGCCACTGGCAAGAATGGGTTATTCACAGGCGCAAAATCTGCGCATGGACAGGCGCAAAATCTGCGCACTAACCTTGTAAGTATTAACCCTGTAAAAGAACCAGTAATACCCCCCTTAATCCCCCAAGGGGGAGCTGGGATGGTAATATCTAAAGCTGATTTGATTTTGGAGTTTGAACGGCTCTATGACTTTTACCCAAGGCACGTCGGGAGGGGAGCGGCTGAAAAGGCTTTTTTCAAAGCAAGGAAAATAGCAACGCTGGCAGAGATTGCAAAGCCGTTGGCAGAGTTCAAACAAAATATCAACGGAACCCCAATGGATAAAATCCCGCATTGTTCAACGTGGCTAAATCAAAAACGCTGGCTGGACAATCAAAGCCACGCGGCAAACCGACCAAAGACCGCCTCGGACGATTTGGCGGGGCTTGGCGTCCAGTCATCCAGCGACGACCTTGGAAAATTATTTTCTCAACCACTAAAAATTGAAGGATCAGCAAAATGAATTTGGATTTTGATACCAGAACGCAATTGGTATTCTCCCTTATGGCCTCCAAAACGGAGGGCATTTTAACGCGCTATCAAAGGCCGGACCATTTGAGCGATACGGCGGCGCGCGGCGTTATCAACGACATGGTGGCCGATATAAACGCCAAAATCCCCGCTGGAGAGAAAGACGACTTTATGGCCATTCTTGAGCGGTTCAAAGTAAACCTCCGGCAGATCACAACGTCACGGCAATGGCCGTCAACGCCTATTATTTTACGCGCGATAACCCACGCGATTGATGACGCACCGAAACCAATGTTTGAGGCCGTTGATTTATCCCCAGAGGCAATAAACGGCGCGAGGATTCGCAATGGCGAGGCCGTTGGGGAGTACTGGATTTCACCAGAGGGCGCGGATCGGCTGCTCCAAGCCGGATTGATAACCGATGCCGACTTGGCGGGGTATTTTGCTGGAGGGAAACCCAGTGAGTAATTATTACGAGGATACATTGGTGGCAGCGGTTGAAGCCGTTAGTTTCATTCATGGCAAATTGCTGGACGCCAACGTGACGTCGGTTTCAAAGAGGCTAAAGAGGACACGCCCAAGAAAGCGCAACTACGGGGATGTAGCGCGATTATTAATGGACGCGGAGGCTCGTGGTTTATTAAAGTTTGAGCAATATTCCCGCGCCGGTATAAAAATGAAGCGATATTTTCCTGTTAACATGAAAAGCCGTTGGAAGTTTGGTCAATGACATGGTGCTACCACCCCGCAACGGCCTCTCCCTTTGTGCAGGAGGCGGAGGTTTGGATCTTGGTCTCATGCTTGCCGAACCAGACTTTCATACGCGATGCTATGTTGAATGGGAAAAGAAGCCACGAGAAGCCCTTATCGCCGCAATGGGTGAAGGATATTTTGAGCCAGCCCCGATCTGGGATGATGTTACCACGTTTGACGGTAAGCCTTTCAGGGGCGCGATTGACACCATTCTGGCCGGATACCCCTGTCAGCCGTTTAGCCAAGCCGGTCAGCGCAAGGGTGAGGATGATGAACGGCACTTGTGGCCTGACATTGCAAGGGTCATCAGGGAGGTTCAACCAGCGTGGGTTATTCTCGAAAACGTGGCGGGACACGTCACCCTCGGCGCAGAAACCGTCTTGCGAGAGTTACACAAAATGGGTTTCAAGGTTGCGTCTGGGCTGTTCACAGCGGCTGAAACAGGCTCGACGCATAAGCGGGAACGCTGGTTCTGCGTGGCCTATAGCGACAGCAACTCACAACAATTCGCAAACCGCAAACGAATTTCCGAACCAAACTGGCGGAACAACGCTTTTGGGTGCGGCAGAGAAATCATGGGCCACCCCACCAGCGAACAAGATAACGGAAAGCGGAGAGATCAAAAACGCCAACGGGGATTTGTGGTCGGGTCAAGGGAAACCTCATTCAGCGATAACCGGAAAGCCAATTCAAACAACATTGACCGATATGGTCGCGATTTGGACAACCCCGAGCGCGACGGACGCGCGGCGCGGCGGAACGGGGATAACCGAGGGGATGTCGGGCAGCAGCCTAACACAGCAAGTGGCGCAACGGCCAACGCCCAAGTCTCTATCAAGTGGAGCGAATACAAACCGAGCTGCGCGGGGCGCAGGCGGGCCGGTTTTACAAGAAGCAGCGCAGAATTGGCCGACACCAGCGACAAGGGATTTCAAGGGCGAGAGCGGGACGGGCAGACAGGAACGCCGCAACCATCCAACGGACACCCTACCAAACGCAGTGGCACAGTGGCCGACACCATCCGCTATGCAGGATACGAAGGGGGACACCGCTCGAGTGCAGGAATGTATGGCCAGAGGAAAACAGATAGCCTTGGCGCATATCGCCAGAATATTCACCCGCCCGGACCAAACGACGCAAACGCATGGGCTGAAATCATCAGATTGGCGCCCGATCTCGCGCCTGCTACTTCGTTCGGCGATGCAATCAGTTTCGCCAACCACCAAGCGCAGATGGTTGCGCAAGGGCAATTGGCGGAAACGGAGGCTAAACGTCGAGTTTGTAGGATGGTTGATGGGCTGGCCGGAAGGTCACGCGCTCTCAAGTTGCTCGGCAATGGAGTTCACCCTTTGGGCGCAGCAAATGCGATCAGCACTTTATTCCATGCCCACGGCCTCGGGCGCGTTTATGTGGGAGCCGCCCGAGATAGAACCGGAAATAAAGCAAGGGAGTTTATTTGATGAGCCGTAAATTCAGCAGCCGGGCAATTGTTTATTGGATTATTGAAAGGATTGAAAATGACACAACAACCAGAACAGCAACATGAGGCTTGCGGGTCATGCAGGTATTTCCGTTTGTCAGGGATACCGATTTGTGTGGAGATTATCAAATGGACCAATCCCAATGACGTTTAAGGAGCAGGTTAACGCGATAACCTCAATAGCTGATTTCCTCCGGTTTGAATCATCATTGTGTGGAGATTTGACCGAGGCAGAGCAAAGCATTTGTGATTTGAAATTTGAGCGGCTGCGGCAGGCGCGCAAAAAGAAACTTGAAAAGGAGCAAGGCAATGCCTGTTGAATATTGGAGCGCGCCGGAGGAATGTGCGCCATGCTATGATTGCCGAGGCACGGGTAGGGAGGACACCGATAGCGGCACATGGATGCTATGCTACCAATGCGGCGGCTCTGGCCGCAAAACAATGCGGGTTGATCGGGAGGAACCAAAAGATGCCACAGGACAGAGCCAGCCAGATTGAGGCTGCGGCCTTGGCATTCCATGCAGCTAATCCCCACGTTTGGGGATTGTTTGTTAATTTCACGTTGGAGCGGATAGGTGTCGGCTTTAAGAATTACAGCGTCAACGCAATTTTTGAGCGGATAAGATGGGCAACAGATCAGGCCGATAGTGACGGGCGTTCAACATTTAAGATTAACAACAATTATCGCCCATATTATGCGCGGCGTTTTATGGCCGAGTATCCCATGCATAAGGGGTTTTTCAGAACACGTAAACTAACCAGCATGGATGAGGCTCCGGCGACAGGCCCGGAGTTGGGTCCGCTGGATTTCCTTTATGAAAGCGGAGACGAGGCGCAATAATGCGCATAAATCCCAATCCTTGACGCGCGCGCCCTCTTGGTGTTTAGTAGGTGCACCGTTGATTAATGGCATCATCTCCGTTGGCACTAAAGCGGCTGGCCTTAATTGGCTGGCCGTTTTTTTGTGGGAGATACATATGACCCGTGAGCGATATAGATCACCAGAGGCCAAGCTATACCGCCCAATGTATAAGACGCCTCAATGGAAGGCTCTCCGCAAACTGGTGATATCACGCGACCTATACACATGCCAACATAAGGGCTGCGGTTGCTTTGTTGCCCAAGGCCGGAAGCACCCGCGTTCCGCAGTCGTCCATCACATTAAACCACATAAGGGCGATGCCTACCTTTTCTATGACGCAAGTAATCTTGAGCTGGTTTGCAAGCACTGCCATGACGGCGCAATACAATCATCCGAGCGACGCGGGTATGATAGCACCGTCGGGGTGGACGGTTGGCCGATAGATCATAAACATCCACAGCATAATAAACGGGTAATTGGTAGAGGTTTGGCTCCTTTGCCCACTTCCTTATCTCAGTTCAAAATTCCTGTGGTTTCTTGCGTTTTAGTATGCGGCGCACCGGGGTCGGGAAAGACAACTTATGCCACAGATCGGTTTAACTCTGGTGACATAATTATTGATCTTGATGATTATAAAGAAGCAGTAGGCGGTGTGAGATGGGACACAAACTATATTGTCACACTCAAGGCTATAGCGTTACGCAATAAGGCATTGGCTCAGCTTCACGAGATGGAGCATGGTATTGTCTGGGTGGTTTTGGGCGGCAGAATAAAGCGGGTGCGTGAGGCATGGGCTGACGCACTGGGCGGCGCAAGTATTGTGGTTATGCCCACGTCAATGCAGGAATGTGTCCGACGTGTGCAGGCAGATAGTGCGCGCAGCCACGCCTTGCCAGAATTGATCCCTTCTATTAAACGGTGGTTCCACGCGCAATAACTCCCCGATAATAGCTAAACTGGCTGAACGCCTTCCTATGGCCTGCCGCCTAGCTGTCTCGTTCCCCCCTATACAGCGGCCACGGTGCGCGACTGACAGGCACTTGATTGGCTTTGCATGGTAGAATATAGGGGAGGGGGGGGTCTAATCGCTATATCCTGTGCTTCTAGGGACCGGCCTTCAAACAAAAAAAACCGCAAACGCGAAATTAGCAAAGGGGCTTTGGATGGCCAGAGGACGCAAACCAAAACCGACAGCTCTAAAGTTACTTACTGGCAACCCCGGTAAGCGCACTTTGCCAAATGACGAGCCTCAAATTCCGCCACATTTACCGCCTGTGCCAGAGCATCTTAATAAGGTAGCGCGCGAGGAATGGGCGAGGGTTTCGGAGTCACTTTACAACTGCGGCATTCTTACTTCGCTAGATCGGGCGGCTCTCGGGGCTTACTGCACTTCCTATTCCCGGTGGTCAGAGGCTGAAATCAAACTTGAAGCCGATGGGTTCACGATTGAAACCTCGCTCGGCACGATCATTCAAAGCCCGCTGGTTGGCATAGCAAACAAGGCCGCAGCCGATATGGTCCGGTATGCCGCCGAGTTTGGTATGACCCCGAGCGCCCGCAGCCGCGTTAAGATTGCTGAAAATGCGGAAGACAAGCCAACCGCAGCGGCCCGCTACCTTGCTTGATCCAACCACTAAATATGCTGTGGATGTTCTGGCGGGTGATATTGTCGCGGGTCCGCATGTGCGGGCAAGTTGCCGCCGCCACATGAAAGACCTAAAGCGCAAGGATATATTTTTCGACAAGGCCGCTGCTGATTATGCGCTTGGGTTTTTCCCTAGTGTGCTGCGGCTAAATGGTGGTAATTTTGAGGGACTGCCATTTAACCTTGAGCCTCCACAAGCGTTTATTGTCGGCTCAATCTTTGGGTGGAAACGCCTAGACGGAACGCGCAGATTTAGGCGGGCCTATTTGGAAATCGGAAAAGGCAATGGGAAATCACCCCTCGCGGCGGGTATTGGTTTATTTATGATGCTGGCGGATGGTGAAGCCCGCGCCGAAATATACGCGGCGGCGGCTAAAAAGCGACAGGCTTTTGTCCTGTTTAAGGATGCCGTTAGAATGGTTGAACAATCACCTGCGCTTTCAAGCAGGTTGCATCTTTCAGGCGGGTTCAAAATAAACAATATTGCTGACATAAAGTCGGGTTCAAATTTCGAGCCGATCTCTAGAGAGGAAGGTAAGACGGGTTCAGGCCCGCGACCATCTTGCGCGCTTTGCGATGAGGTGCATGAGATACCCAACCGCGATGTTATTGACATGCTTGAGCGCGGTTTCAAATTCCGTCGCCAGCCCTTGCTCTTGATGACCACCAATTCAGGCAGCGACCCAAACACGGTATGCGGAGAGGAACACGTTCACGCTGTTGCCGTGGCGCATGGCCACCAAGCCGGTGAAACGACTTTCAGTTATGTTTGCGCCCTAGATGAGGGTGACGATCCTCTGACTGACCCGTCATGCTGGATCAAGGCAAACCCCTTACTAGGTGTGATTCTTGAAGAGAATTACTTGCGAGATATTGCTGCGGGTGCGCTTGAGATACCCGGCTCACTCAACAGCATTATGCGGTTACATTTCTGCTGTTGGACTGACGCAGACACAGCTTGGATATCGACACAAGCCGTCGTTGATTGTGAAGACCCAAGCCTGCGCCGCGAGGATTTCTTAGGGGAGAGGTTCTGGGCGGGGCTTGATCTATCGGCAACTAAAGACATGACCGCGAGGGTTGACGTTTTCGAGGACGGAATGACAGAGCCGTCAGTGGATGAAGACGGGGAGACGGTTGCTCCTGAAATGAAATATGCGGTTTTCTGTCACGCTTATGTGCCGCGTGACACGATGGTTGAACGTGACCGGATGGAAAAATCAACCTTTGAGGTTTGGGCGAGGCAGGGCCACTTGATAGCGTTGCCGGGAAAGAAAATAAGGTATGACTATCTCGCCCGCGACCTAATAGAAGACGCGCAGGACTACGACTGTGAAGCCGTGGTTTATGATCGGTTTTTGATTAACCGTTTCGAGGATGCGTTGGAGGAAGCTGGGGCCACGTTTAACCTCATGGAACACCCGCAAGGCTACAATCACCGCAAGGGAAGCGACCTGTGGATGCCCGGCAGCATTGACATGTTGGAAACTTTAATATTAGAAAAGCGCATAAGGTTTGAAGTGAACCCCGTTTTGCGCATGGCGATTTCCTCAACCACGTTCATCGAATCCCCTGCTGGGCTTCGTCGGTTTGTCAAGCCAAAGAACGGAAATAGGATTGACTGCGCGGTGGCCCTCGCAATGGCCATCGGCGGGGCAACAGACAAAGGCGAGGAGGTGGCGGCGTCACCTTGGGAAGATCCGAATTACAGTATTGCGAAATAAAAGGGCATGAAAATTGGGTTTATTCGGTTTCACAAAAAAACAAAAGCGGTCCTCCTTTAATCGTGACAATATCCCCGCCTCTGCGTCTAATTTCCTTGAG
>JAKITE010000012.1 GCA_021648225.1 Paracoccaceae bacterium | reverse complement strand
TCGCCGGAACGCGAGGATACTATTTTGGTGACGGACCCGTTTGCGGATTAGGGGCCTCGCTGCGCTCGGGTTTGGGGGCGCTGCCCCCTTGCGACGGGGCGTCGCTCCCCCCGGGATATTTTAGCGAAGAAGAAAGGGTGAGAATGGCATTATCGTATAAAGCGCGCCGCAGGTGGTCGTTGTTTATTTTGCTGATAGGCATGCCTGCCTATATCGGGTTTGCCTGGTGGATATTAAGCCTGTTTGAAAACCGGCCAAATGTATTGGTGGAATTGCTGATTTACATTGTATTGGGGGTAGTCTGGATATTGCCGTTCAAGTTTGTATTTCTGGGGGTTGGCAAAGCAGACCCGGATGCCAAACCCGAAGAATGAGCCGCACGCTCAGTTTTTTTGAGCCGGTGATTGTTATTGGCGGTGGGCCGGTTAGCCCTGATGATGTGGCGCTGGTGCAGCGGTTTTCCAATAAAACCATTGCGGCCGATAGCGGCGTGGATGCAGCCGATGCGCTGGGGCTGGATGTGTTTGCGGTATTGGGCGATATGGATTCGGTATCGCAAGCGGGTGCGCGCAAAAACATTGGTAAAAGCACCCGTATTTCCGAGCAAGATACCACCGATTTTGAAAAATGCATCTATTCTAGCGATGCACCGTTATATCTGTGCATCGGGGTGTTGGGGGGGCGCATTGACCACCAACTTGCGGCGTTGAATGTGTTGGCCAAATATCCGGATCGAAAGATTATTTTAATCGGGCCGCAGGATATTACCCTGCTTTGCCCATTAGATTTTTCGGTTGAATTACCGATTGGCACCCGCCTGTCACTGTTTCCTTTGGGGGCGGTTTTCGGGGTGCATTCTGACGGGCTTGAATGGAAAATGAACGGGGTGGATATGGACAGTTCTGGCAAAATCGGCACCTCGAACCGGACTAGCGCGGCGCGGGTTCATATCCGGTATGGTCAGGGTGCCTTATTGTTGGTTTTGCCGGTTGAAACCTTGCCGGAGCTGTTGAAAAGCCTTTAGATCAAGGTGGCTGTATTGACGCCTTTCTTTTTGGGCTGTGCTGGTGTAACCCCGCCAAAAAAGGGGATACCGTTTTGACCAAACCTACTACGCTTTCCGATTTTGCCAAACGGCTACGCATTTCCGATCCTTCAAAGAAAAACGGCGGCTTGGGCATTGGTCAGATCCGTATCGAGGTTCTGGCCGGGCTTACCGTTGCGCTGGCTTTGGTGCCCGAGGCCGTCGCCTTTGCTTTTGTGGCCGGTGTTGACCCGTTGGTCGGGCTTTATGCGGCTTTTATGGTGGGGTTGATTACCGCCGTATTTGGCGGGCGACCGGGCATGATTTCCGGTGCGACCGGCGCTTTGGCGGTTGTGATGGTGGCTTTGGTGGCAGACCACGGTGTGCAATATCTGTTTGCTACGGTGGTTTTGATGGGCATAATCCAGCTGCTTGCCGGGGTGTTTCGGCTGGCAAAATTCATTCGGATGGTGCCGCATCCGGTGATGCTGGGTTTTGTAAACGGCTTGGCGATCGTGATTTTTCTGGCCCAGATGGAACAATTCAAAATTCACGATGAATGGATGAGCGGCGTTACCTTGTGGATGACGCTGGGCCTTGTGGCTGGCACCATGGGGTTGATCTGGCTGGCGCCTAAAATCACCAAATTTGTGCCCGCGCCCTTGCTGGCCATCGGGGTAGTTGCGGCGATTGTGATCGGGTTTGATCTGCCTGTGCCCCGGGTCGGAGACCTTGCGTCACTTGAGGGTGGCTTACCGGTTTTTGCCATTCCCGATGTGCCGTTCACCTTTGAGACCCTGAAAATCATTTTCCCTTATGCGTTTATTCTGGCGGCAATTGGCCTGATCGAGAGCCTGCTGACGCTTAATCTGGTTGGCACCATTACCGGCAAACGTGGCGGGGCATCAAAGGAATCGCTGGCGCAGGGTGCGGCCAATGTGGCAACCGGATTTTTTGGCGGCATGGGCGGCTGTGCGATGATCGGGCAATCAATGATCAATGTTAAATCGGGCGGGCGGCATCGGCTTTCGGGCATTTCGGCCGCGCTGTTTTTGCTGGCGTTTATATTGTTTGCCAGCAGCCTGATTGAATTGATTCCGCTGGCGGCTTTGGTCGGGGTGATGTTTATGGTGGTGATCGGCACATTTGCCTGGCAAAGCTTTCGCATTCTGCGCCGTGTGCCCTTATCGGATGCGTTGGTGATTGTGCTGGTAACGGTGGTGACCGTTGCCGAAGATCTGGCGGTTGCGGTGGTTGTCGGGGTGATTGTTTCAGCGCTGGTATATTCGTGGAATGCGGCCTCGCGTATTCGTGCCACGATTCGGCCATCGGAAACCGAGATCGGCGCGCGGGTTTATGAAATTGACGGCCCGCTGTTTTTTGGCTCTGCCGGAAGTTTCAAAGAACTGTTTAACCCCGAAGATGATCCCGACACGGTTATTCTCGATTTTATGGGATCACGGGTGGTGGACCATTCGGCCTTGCAGGCCATTGATGCGGTGGCGGAACAATACGAAGCCGCCGGAAAACGCCTGCAATTACGGCATTTAACCCCCGATTGCCATCGCTTGCTAAGCAAAGCCGGACAATTGATGGTGGATATGGAGGATGATCCGCATTACCGCGTAGCGGTGGATTATGATATAAAAACCGGCCGTATGGGCGGGGAATAATTAGGTTTGTTAACGTTTCTTTCGTGCCTTTTTGACAAATTACCAAAATCTGCAACAATGGTTGCGAAATTTGGTGATTTGTAAAAGGAAATAACATGCATTTGATGTCTTCGTTCGCGCAACGGTTTTTATTGGGGATTATATACATACGTGACCCATTGACTTGGGTCACGTAATCACCTAAATGTATTGGGAGACATATGGAGACTCCCAATGATTAAGCAGTTTGATAGCCTTGTAGACCTAATGATGGCCTTTCCTAGCGAACAGACTGCCATTGATCATTTCCGGTCTATCCGCTGGCGGGATGGGGCATTTTGCCCGCACTGCAATTCACAAAAAGTATACCATTTCTCGGATGGCAAGAGCCACAAATGCGGAGATTGCCGTAAGCGGTTCTCCATCAAAGTAGGGACTATCTTTGAGGACAGCAAAATCCCGTTAGTTAAGTGGTTTATGGCAATCTGGATGCTTACATCGCACCGCAAAGGCATCGCTAGCACTCAATTGGCACGGGATATTTCAGTCACTCAAAAGACCGCTTGGTTCATGCTCCATCGCCTGCGTTGCGCCGCGCAAACAAAGTCATTCAACAAGCCCCTATCGGGGACTGTTGAGGCCGACGAGACATACGTGGGCGGCAAAGAGAAAAATAAACATGAAAGCAAGAAGCTTCATGCAGGACGTGGCGCTGTAGGTAAGACGCCCGTCTTAGGCGTTAAGCAGCGTGATGGTGAGGTTCGCTTTGAAAAAGCCGAAGGCCTAACTGGAGCAACCGCTAAGGATATGGTTCGAAAGAATGTTGAGGCTGGTGCTATCCTAATTACTGATGAGGCCCGTGTTTATCGCGGCCTAGATGGTGAATTTGGTCACTTCACAGTGAACCACTCCGCAAAAGAATATGTCCGTGACCAGTTTTTCCACACGAACAGCATTGTAAGCGCATGGGCACTTCTGAAACGCCAGATTATTGGCATCCACCATTTCGTTTCGCCTAAGCACCTTCAACGATACCTTGACTAGATGATGTTTCGTCAAAACCGCCGTGATATGAGCGAAGGATTTAGAGCTAACCAGCTTCTTGCGTCTACAAACGGCAAGCGGCTTCGCTATAAGGAACTGATTGCATGAACGATAAATACAACCCCAAAAACTTCAATTTAGATATGTCTTTTGATGAGGCACTTGGTCGATATGCGCAAACTGATCCCGATGAAACCCTTGCGGTCCAAAATGAGGATATACCAGAGGCAACTATCGACAGCCTGATCGATGCTTTTGAAGCTTGCGCACAAAAGACAGAGGATGGGATTGAGTATTGGCAAGCTCGCGATCTTCAATTGCTACTTGATTACGGAGAATGGCGCAACTTCCTTGCCGTAATCGAGAAATCAAAAACTGCTTGTCGAGAAAGCGGAAACGATCCAGAGGATCATTTTGTTGAGAGCAACAAAATGATCGACATCGGTAAAGGCGCGCAACGTAATATAACTGACTATATGCTGTCACGATACGCTTGCTATCTGACTGCTCAAAACGGAGATGCGCGAAAAAAGTCGGTGGCTTTTGCACAGACCTATTTCGCCATTCAAACTCGGAAACAAGAGATTGCAGAGCGAGATCAGGGCGTTGCGATGCCGTTATCGGAGGATGAACAGCGGGTATTCATTAGGAACCAGTTAAAGGAGCATAATAAATATTTGGCGAGTGCCGCAAAGGGTGCTGGTGTCGTGACACCTGAGCAGTTCTCAATTTTTCACAGCAAAGGATACCAAGGCCTCTACGGCAAGACTGTCCCGGAAATACGCCGTTATAAGGGGTTGGCAAAATCAGCACCAATCTTGGATCGTATGGGCAGCACAGAATTGGCGGCGAATTTCTTTCGTGTCACGCAAACAGAGGAAAAACTTCGCAAAGAGAATGTGCAAGGCGTTCAGGCCGCATACAACACTCACTACGAAGTTGGGCGTCAAGTTCGGGATGCGATGCTCAAAATCAGCGGTGTTGCCCCTGAAGACCTCCCTGCTGTCGAGAGCATTAAGAAAGCAGAAAAACGGCTCAAGGCGGCTCCGGCACCTACTATGATTGAGCCAGAAGACGATAGTGTGATTGATGAAGCCATCTTTGAGGTGCAAGAGGTCAATCTACGTAAGGACCTTTGGAAATATGCGTTGCTCATTATGGTTCAACGCCCAAACATGGAGATCAGCACGTCAGACCTTATTGCAGAACTGCCTAACTACATACGCATCCCCGATGGGGCAGGCGCTAATAATTCGAGCCTTGGTGATAGCAAATTCAGCCAAATTGTAAGAAACTTGAAATCGCATAAGGATTCTGCAAACAATTTCATTCGCCTTGGTTATGCGGAAGGTATTCCGCGTGGGTTCCGAGCCACGGATAAGGGCCGGGCATTTGTTCTCAAATTTTTCGAGGGCCGGCATTAATGTGCTGATTTAATTGGGTCATGTATGTATATAGGCCCCTTTTTATTGATTTTTGCTGCGGCCTTTTTATTTTCGACCGCCGGTCAGGCCCAAAGCAATTTTACTGCGGCCGATATTGCCGCCGCGCCCGATTGCGGGCGGTTTCCCTCGGATCAGGACGGGTATTTATGCAATTGTGCGGCGGGGCTGACGCTTTCGTCGGTTTGGGGCAGCGGGCCTTATACGGCGGATAGTAATATTTGCACAGCAGCGGTGCATTCCGGCGTGGTTTCCAAAGATGGTGGCGCGGTGTTTGTAACTGCACGCCCCGGACAAGACCGGTTTGTCGGCAGTGAAAACAACGGGGTAAATACCGCAAATTGGGGGGCATATGGCCGTAGTTTTGTTGTTGATGCAGCACTGCCGAGCTTTTTCTTGCAGGCATGCACGGAATTACCCGTTGGCGCAGATAGGGTATCTTGTGCTTGCGGCACAAATACCGGCGAAAATAACTGGGTTTGGGGCAGTGGCCCGTATACGGCTGACAGCAATATCTGTGCGGCGGCACGTCATGCGGGCGTGCTTGATGATGGCCCGGGCGTGGTTACGGCATTGCGAATTCAAGGGTTAGACAGCTATGCCGGCAGCGAATGGAACGGTATTTTGTCCTTGGCCAGAGACGCATATGATTCCAGCTTTGTGTTTGACGGGAATTAGGATTGAAAAAATGCGCCGTCTTGGAGGTTCTTAGGCGGCGTCATATATTGACGTGAATGATACAGGTAACGGATTTATTGCCTTTGTGCTGGGCAGATGTGGTAGGGTAGAATTAGTAGCTAGAAAAACTATTGAAAATGCCTGAATTTTTATCAAGAATAATCGAAAATTTTAATAACCGCGAAATTGCAACTGTGATTTGGCTATTTTTGATCTTCGCATTCCTCGCTATATTTAAGAAAGATATGCGCCGCAGTTTTAGCGGCGTGTTTTCCGCCCTGTTTGAGCCAGGTCTTGCTTTGATTCTCATTATATTTGCTTTTTATGTGGCTGCATTGACATGGCTTGCCGGTGAAATCGGTGTGTGGGATAGCAATCAAATAGCACAAACGATTGTATGGTATTTCATTGCTGGTCTGCCGCTTTTATTTCGAGCCTTTGATGCAAAAGAGGGCTCACAGCATTTTCGTGGATACGCTAAATCGGCCATCAGCGGGACAGTTTTTCTGGAGTTTATTTACCTTGTAAAAACTTTCAGTTTGACCATCGAGTTAGTGCTAACGCCAATAGTTACAGTTGTTGTGCTGTTGGCTGCAATTTCAGAGCGCGACGCCAGCCACTCATCAGTAAATAGCTTAATGAACCGGTTGTTATTTGTTATTGTCGCATTTGTACTTTGGAGCTCAATTTCTCAAATTTGGGTTGAACCAGAGCGCTTTTTTACCTCCAGAACATTTAGGGCCTTAATCCTGCCAATCTACTTAATTCTGGGGTCTATCCCGCTTTTTTATATCCTATTTTGCTATTCCCGTATTCAGGCCGCGAAACGCCAAATTGATCTAAAAACCTTTCATTCCGAAGAATTGAAGCGCTATGCAAAGCGCCGTTTTATTTTGACATTTATGCTACGCCCGTGGTTGCTCCGGCGTGCAACCCGTCAGTTTTGTATTTTGCCAGCCAAAGAAAACAAAGATGTTGATGCAATTATTAGTGATATTTTGCAGTATGTGCGAGAAGAGGAAAACCCTCCGAAAGTTGCAGAAGATCAAGGCTGGAGCCCACATGCCGCGCGTGATTTTCTGTCTAGCGAGGGATTACGCACCAGTGACTTTCACGCTGGACATGCCAAAGACGAGTGGTGGTCGGGCGTTGCATCAAAAGAGCTTGGAGATGCAATTTTTCCAAGTTTGGTGAATTATTCGTTTTATGGAGTGAAAGGGGTAGTGCGGAAATTACGATTAAAGGGTTATTTTGTAGATCAGATTGTGACAGCAGACGCTTTGGATGAATTTAGTCGAATTGCCACAATACTCTGCGAGGGGGCTCTTTCAAGCAGTGTTAATGACCTCCGGCAAAGGCTCATTGCCCGAGATGAATTTGAAGTAACTGTAGCCAGTACAATTATACAGCTAAGAAGTGAACGGTTTTTCAATGAAAATGGATATGAATTGTTTCTTGAGCTTGAACGGCCATTTGGCAGTCCGCCTGAAAAATAGCATGGTATTACCCCAAAGTTATTTGTGCATTGGAATGCCCGCAGAATTTCAGATCAATAAATAGTGCAAATAACAAAACAATCTCGAACCCGAAACGCCCAAAGGCGCGACCGCGCCTCGGGTGGCCAGCCCGCCCCTTTGGCGTCGCCTTGCGCCGCGAGATCAAAAAAACCGTGAGATCAAGAAGTGGTGCTGCTGGGGAGAATCGAACTCCCGACCTCTCCATTACCAATGGAGTGCTCTACCGCTGAGCTACAGCAGCAACGAGGGCCTTCTAACCAATCCTGATGGGGATTCACAAGCGGATTCTTGCGAAAAGTTTTGCAGCTTGGCTGGACCCTTCGCCTTGCCATGGGCTAAAGGGTAAGGCATGGTTGAAAAGACAGGCACAAATTTAAAACGCGGCGCAGATAAAGCATCCAAAAAAGATGCGCGGGCAGAACGTTTGCAGGCGCAATTGCGGGCCAATTTGCAAAAACGCAAAGGCCAGGCGCGGGCGCGGGTTGCCGATGCCAGCGAAAAAGACAAATAGCCGGATAATCGGCAGAGCATTAAGAGGGCAAAGCAGATGGATAAGATTATTGTTGAGGGTGGGCACCCTCTGGATGGAAGTATCGAGATTGCAGGGGCTAAAAACGCCTGTCTGACCTTGATGCCGGCTGCATTGCTGACTGACGAACCGTTAACCCTGACCAATGTGCCGCGTCTGTCGGATATCCGCACCATGACCCAATTGCTGGAATCGCTTGGTTCCGAGGTTGCGTCGCTTAAGGACGGGCAGGTGGTTACCATTGCCACCGAAAACATCACCAGCGATACGGCTGATTATGAAATTGTTCGTAAAATGCGGGCCTCCAATCTGGTGCTGGGGCCGATGCTGGCGCGTAATGGCAAAGCGATTCTGTCGCTGCCGGGGGGCTGTGCGATCGGGGCGCGGCCTATGGATATTCATCTTTCAGGGCTGGAAGCCATGGGCGCGGTGATGGATCTGCGCGACGGCTATATCCATGCGGATGCGCCAAATGGCTTGCACGGGGCCGAATTTGAATTGCATTTCCCCTCGGTCGGGGCTACCGAAAACCTGATGATGGCGGCAACGCTGGCCAGCGGTGTGACGGTGTTGAAAAACGCTGCCAAAGAACCCGAGATTGTTGATCTGGCCACATGCCTGCGGGCCATGGGGGCGGATATTTCGGGGGATGGCACGGCTGAAATCATCATCACTGGCGTGGCTAAATTACATGGGGCTACGCACCGTGTGGTTTGTGACCGGATCGAACTTGGCACCTATATGATTGCGCCGGTGATTGCCGGTGGCTCGGTCGAACTGATTGGCGGGCGGCGTGAATTGTTGGAGACGTTCTGCGAAAAGCTGGAACAGGCGGGGGCTTTGATCGAAGCAACTGACGATGGTTTACGGGTTTCGCGCCGCAATGGCCGCATTCAGCCGGTAAACATCAAAACCGAAGTGCATCCGGGTTTCCCAACCGATTTACAGGCGCAAATGATGGCTTTGCTGACGTTTGCCGATGGCACCAGCGTGCTGGAAGAGACCATTTTTGAAAACCGGTTCATGCATGCGCCGGAATTGCTGCGCATGGGCGCACAGATTGATGTGCAGGGCGGCATGGCCACGGTTACAGGGGTAACGGAACTAAAAGGCGCGCGGGTTATGGCGACGGACCTTCGGGCCTCGGTCTCCTTGATATTGGCGGGGCTGGCGGCGTCAGGCGAAACTACGGTGGCGCGGGTGTATCATCTTGATCGCGGTTATGAACAGTTGGTGCGAAAACTGACCGCCTGTGGTGCGGTGATCCGGCGGGAGGCCGATTAAATGGGTGATGCAAGTTTTCAGGATGGCAGCGAAAATCCGGTGCGGCTTATGGCGCAAGAGGATGCAGATTTACAGGTGATCTCCACACTGGTTCAAGATGCTGTCGGGCAGAATTCCGAGGTATCATGGCTGCCGCGCCACCGGCGTTTTGCCCTGCTGATCAACCGGTTTCGCTGGGAAGACAAAGCCAATGCCGCTGCGCAAGGCCGCCCGTTTGAACGGGTGCAATCAACATTGGTGATCTCCAATGTGCTGAAAGCCGGCGCGGACGGGATAAATTCCCGCGACAAAGATTCGATTTTTTCGGTGCTTTCGATCGGGTTTGAACCGGCAAAAGATGCCGCTGGCGAGGTGGTTATAACGCTTGCGGGGGATGGGGCCATCCGGCTGAAGGTCGAATGCCTGGAGGTCTGCCTGACAGATATGTCACAGCCCTATAAGGCCCGCGCCAAATCGGCGCCGTCCCATAAGCTGGATTAGCCCTTTGGTATTGCTCCGGCGCTGTTACCTCAGGGTTTTTTGCTTGAGGCCGCTTTGCCGGATTTAGCGGCGCTGGCTTTTGCTTTTGGCTTGACGGGTGCCGGTTCAATCTCGGTTTTTTCGTCTTTCTTGCGGGTGGTTGTGTATTCTTTAACGGTTTCATCGCCGCAGCTGCCACATGAATAGGTATCCGCAACCTCATAAACCTCTTCGGTCCATGTGGTCACCTTGGTTGAGAAATCTTCCTGCGCGTCACGGGTTTCTTTTGTTTCGCTGCTTTTCAGGGTTTCAACATGATCGGTTTTGCTGATGCTGAACGCAGTTGAACATTTGCCGCATTGGGCCGATTTTGAATTTGCCGAAAACCGCCATTTGAATATGGCAACCAGCGCCACAACACCACCAACAGCTGCGCCGCCCATGCGGATCAAATTGCCCTGACCTGCCAATGCCCAAAAGGCAATTCCGGCTACGATCAGGCCAAAAACAACACTCCAGATCATGGCGCTTTTCTGGATGGATTGGCGCATTTCTTCTTGTTCTTGTGAAAGATTGGTCATTTGTTTTCCCCCGGTTTTTTGGGCGTCTTTTTGGGTGTCATTTTTTTGACAATTGTGGCGCGAAGGTCATGCATGGCCATCAGCACCGGATCGCCTATTTTTGAAATTTGATCATCGCTGGCTTGATTTTCGATCCAGTTGGCGGCGTGGTTCAGGGCCTCGACAAGTCTGTTGATGTCATTCTGGCTGCGTAATTCCAGTTGGTCTTTTCGCATTTCACACCAGTTTTGCATATCGGATTGCTCTTCTTGCGAATGCTCAACCCCGTCGGTTTTGGAAATGCTGTTTCCGGCCAGATCAATTTCGGCAATTTTTTGCAAATCCAGCCGCCGCAACCGGTTTTGCAGATCAATCCGGTAAACATCAGCACCCTTTTCGCTGACCCGATAAAATAATTTTTGCAAAGTTTGCACGTTTTTAATCCGCCTTTTTATTTATTTTCCAAGCGTGCCCGAATTTACCCTGCAATTGCAAGAAATTCCGCAATTGTATTTGGGGGGCAAGATATTCTAGATTGCGTCGATTAACCCAAGGAGCCTGAAATGCCTGAAACCCCCGAAAATCGTCTAAAACGGTTGCAGATTCGAAGCTGGCGTCGCGGGATGAAGGAAATGGACCTTATTTTGGGCACTTATGCAGATTCGGAATTGGCAGATATGGATGCTGATACGCTTAACCGGTTCGAATCTTTGCTGGAGGAAAACGACCAGGATCTTTACCCTTGGTTTACCTGTCAGGTAGATTGCCCCGCCAAACACCGGCAAATTCTTGATAAAATCAGGCTAGCAGAGAAATTTCGGTGAATTTTCTTCGGTTTTAACCAGTTATTTCCTCTCTTCTGTTGAAAGTCGTCTCAGGAACGAGATTTGACGGAGAAAACAATGGCTATGCAAACAGCGATTCGAGAAGAAACCGGAAATGGCACGCCTGCCTTTACCGGCAGCGAAACATCGGTTTTCCTTAGCGGATATTTGGAAAGCCTGGCAATCATAGAAAGGCTGCATCGGCTGTTGCTGGATGTGGTGAAAGATGAATTTGAACGATTGCGAATTATCGACATAAATTCGGTTCAGGCGTTATTGCTGTATAATATCGGCGAAAATGTTGTCACTGCCGGCGAGCTGAAATCGCGCGGCTATTATCAGGGGTCGAACGTATCCTATAACCTTAAAAAACTGGTTGAATCGGGCTATATGCACCACCAGAAATGCGAGGTTGACCGCCGCGCGGTTCGGGTTCGGCTAACCGAAAAAGGCCGCGAAGTGCGCCAGACTGTGGCGGAATTGTTTGAACGCCATGCCAGCGTTTTGCAGGAAAAAGGCATTGTTGATACCGAGGAAATTAGTGATACAAACGATGTTATGCGCCGGGTCGAGCGGTTCTGGACCGATCAAATCCGGTTTATTTACTGATATTTTCCAAAAGAAATTATGATGAATACCCCCTGATGCGGCATTTTGCTTGGTGAATTATTGATATATAAGTCTATCAATATGTATTGAGTAAACGCGATTCGGTCGGAGATGCAGTAATTGGATTATGATAGCCGCTTAGATTCAGCCCTGGGGGCATTACATACCGAGGGACGGTATCGGGTTTTTCTGGATATTGTGCGCAAACAAGGCAGTTTTCCGCGCGCCAGCTGGAATCGCCCTGACGGCTCGGTTCAGGAAATTACGGTTTGGTGTGGCAATGATTATTTAGGTATGGGCCAAAACCCCGAGGTTCTGAATGCCATGCATACTGCATTGGATAATGCGGGCGCAGGTTCGGGTGGCACGCGCAATATTTCCGGCACTACCGCCTATCACAACGCGCTGGAATCCGAAATTGCCGATCTGCATCAAAAAGAATCAGCATTGGTGTTTACCTCGGCCTATATCGCCAATGAGGCTAGCTTGTCGGTTTTGCCCAAACTTTTCCCCGGCATGATTATTTTTTCCGACGAGCTGAACCACGCTTCGATGATCGAGGGTATTAAACACGGTCCCTGCATCAAGAAAATCTGGCGACATAATGATTTGGCCCATCTGCGCGAATTGCTTGCGGCGGCTGACCCCGACGCGCCAAAATTGATTGCCTTTGAATCGGTTTATTCGATGGATGGCGATTTCGGCCCGCTGCGCGAGGTCTGTGATCTGGCTGATGAATTTGGCGCGCTGACCTATCTGGACGAGGTCCACGCCGTTGGCATGTATGGCCCGCGCGGTGGCGGGATTTCCGAACAGGATCATTTGACCAGCCGGATTGATATTATCAATGGCACATTGGGCAAGGCTTACGGGGTGATGGGCGGCTATATCGCGGCATCCGCCAAAATGGTTGATGCCGTGCGGTCTTATGCGCCGGGGTTTATTTTCACGACTTCCTTGCCGCCAGCGGTTTTGGCAGGGGCCACGGCCTCGATCAAATATCTGAAATCTCATCAGGAATTACGCGACCAGCAGCAAGAGGCGGCAAAAATCTTGAAAATGCGGCTAAAAGCACTGGGCCTACCGGTAATCGACAGCCCCAGCCATATCGTGCCGGTGCATGTGGGCTGTCCGGTGAAATGCAAAATGTTGTCCGATGCCTTGTTAAATGATTTTGGCATTTATGTGCAGCCGATTAATTTTCCGACCGTGCCGCGCGGCACTGAACGGTTGCGGTTTACACCGTCGCCGGTGCATGATTTTGGTATGATTGATGATCTGGTCAAAGCGCTCGATTCTTTGTGGCAACGCTGCGAGCTGGCCAGAAACGCCGTAGCCTCCTGATAATAGGCGCTTATTTGCCTAAGCAGGCTGGACAAAATACGGTAATTTCCCTAGGAACACCTAAAGGTGATAAACATCTTGTTAACCTGTAACAAGCAGGGGCAATGATGTGTATTGCAATGGCAGAAAATAAAAAGGTTACCGGCATAATATGACGCAAGAACCGTCAGTCGAGGAGCTTCAAGGCTTTGATTCATTTGAATTAAGGCTCGGCGATGAGTTGCGCGGCGAACGCGCCACCCTTGGTAAATCTTTGCTGGATGTTCAGCGCGATTTGCGAATCAAAGCCGCTTATATTGCCGCGATTGAAAATTGTGACCTGTCGGTTTTTGAAAATACCGGATTTTTGGCGGGATATGTGCGGTCTTATGCCCGCTATCTGGAGCTGGATGCCGAAGCCACCTATGCGCGGTTTTGCCTTGAGGCCAATTTCCAAGGCGCCCATGCAGATTTGGGGCGGCGGCGTGAAGGCCATAAAAAAGCACCGGTTGCCGCTATCAGCGCCTCTGAATTGGGTAAAAACCTGTCTCCCGGCTTGGCTGGCGTTGCCATGCGTAATGGTAGCGCGGGGATAAACCTTGCCGGATTCGGGCCGCTTTTTGTCATGATTGCGCTGATTGCCGGCATAGGTTATGGCGGCTGGACTTTGCTTAAGGATATCCAACGGGTTGATATTGCCCCGATTGAACGGTCTCCGGTGGTGTTGGACACTATCGATAGCGGTGAATTTGCGGCGGGGCTGAACATTGACGCTATGGATCGGGTTTCCGAACGGGCCAATGATCTGACCCTGCTTTATTCGCGCCAATTGCTGGAGGTGCCGATTGTAACACCGCGCGATGGCCCGATTGCAGATATCGATCCTTCGGCTTTTGGCTCGTTTGAAATGGTGGCGACTGCCGCGCCTGAAACCGTTTTGCCAGAAACTGTGGTTGCCGTTGGTGAACCACAGCTAACCGCGCAAATTCACGAACCGATTATCAGCATTTTTGCCCAGCAAGAAGCATGGGTTCGGGTCACAGCCGATGATGGCAGCATACTTTTTGAAACCATTCTGGACGCTGGGCAGGAATATACCCTGAAATCCGGCACCGAATTGGCAACCTTGCGCGCCGGTAATGCGGGTAATGTATTTTTGCTGGTTGACGGTCAGGTTTTCGGGCCGTTGAACGGCAATAACGGCGTGGTAAACGGGCTGTCGCTGGCGGCGGCTGATATTGAAAACAGTTTCGAGGCGCTTGGCACCATGACCGCTGAAATGCGGGAGGTTTCCGAACAGCAAATCCGCGCGGCTTCGCTTGCGTCTGAGTGAGTTTGCTATATCCTGTGGCGGATACACTTGGCAACATCGGCACCCTTCATGACCCATAATCCTATTCGCCCATGGCGCAATATTGACCGGCGCAAAAGCCGGCAAATCATGGTTGGCAATGTGCCGGTTGGCGGCGACGCACCGATAACGGTGCAAACCATGACCAACACGCTGACCCATGATATCAAGGCAACGCTGGCACAAATTCAGGCTTGTGCTGATGCGGGGGCCGACATTGTGCGGGTATCTTGCCCCGACCAGCAATCCAGCCTTGCCATGAAAGAAATTGTTGCCGCCAGCCCTGTGCCGCTGGTTGCCGACATTCATTTCCATTACAAACGCGGCATTGAAGCCGCCGAGGCTGGCGTGGCTTGCCTGCGGATTAACCCCGGTAATATCGGTTCAGCCGAGCGGGTGCGCGAGGTGATCAAAGCCGCCAAAGACAATAATTGTTCGATCCGTATTGGCGTTAACGCGGGTAGCCTTGAAAAACACCTATTGGATAAATATGGCGAGCCATGCCCCGATGCGATGATCGAAAGCGGCTTGGATCATATTAAAATCTTGCAGGACAATGATTTTCATAATTTCAAAATCAGCGTCAAGGCATCCGATGTTTTTATGACTGTGGCTGCCTATCAGGGCTTGGCAGATGCCACCGATGCCCCCATTCATCTGGGCATTACCGAGGCCGGAGGGCTGGTTTCGGGTTCGATCAAATCGGCGATTGGCATGGGCAATCTGTTATGGTCGGGCATTGGCGATACCATTCGCGTATCGCTGTCGGCGGACCCTGTGGCCGAGGTCAAAGCCGGTTTTGAAATTCTGAAATCTCTGGGTTTGCGCCATCGCGGCGTTAATATTATTTCCTGCCCCAGCTGTGCGCGCCAAGGGTTTGATGTGATTTCCACGGTCGCCGAACTGGAAACAAGGCTGGAACATATCCGCACCCCGATGAGCCTGTCGATCATTGGCTGTGTGGTTAATGGCCCGGGCGAGGCCTTGATGACCGATTTCGGTTTTACCGGCGGCGGGGCTGGTTCGGGCATGGTATATGTTGCGGGAAAACAGGATCATAAGCTGGACAACCCCGCCATGATTGATCATATCGTAGAGATGGTAGAACAACGCGCCGCAGAAATTACAGCGCAAGAGGCAAAGGTGAAATAATGCTACGGGTGGCGATTTATCTGGTATTTACCATCGGGGTCTTGCTGGCGATCCTGTTTTTTCGGGTGGCAACGGTTGGTAGCGATCCCGCTGAATGGCATGTTGATCCGCTGAATTTTGAACGCCCGACCACGCCAAACACCTATCTGGTGGCGTCATCCTCGCTTACCAATCAGACCCCTGATCGCGAAGCGCCGGTTTATTCGGCCAACCCGACCCTGATGGCCAAAGCATTTGACGATTTTGTGTTATCACAAAACAGCACCACGCGCATTGCTGGCACGCCGGAATCCGGCTGGTTTACCTATGTGCAGCGCACGCCGACTTTGCGCTTTCCCGATTATATTTCGGTGAAATTCATTGACCTGACTGGCGGGCGCTCAACCATCGCCATTTATTCACGATCAAGATACGGGCAGGGCGATATGGGCGTAAACAAAGCCCGCGTCGAGGCATGGTTGGCAACGCTTGTAACCTTCGAGGAATAGCAAGGCAGCACCGCTGCGTATTGCATCCTTTTGAAAGCCGAAAACATGATCCCCGAACAAAAACTTGAACAAATCTGCCAACGTTTTGCATTCCTTGAAGCGCGTTTGAACGAGGGCGTGGCCCAGTCAGAACTGGAAGCCATATCGCGTGAATATGCCGAATTGCGCCCGGTGGTGGAACAGGTGGTGGAATATCGCCAAATGCTGTCAGATCAGGCCGAAGCTGAAGAAATGCTGACAGACCCCGAAATGAAAGAGCTGGCGCAAGAGGAATTGCAAAGCCTGAAAAAAGCCCTGCCAGAGGCCGAACACCAGGTCATGCTGGCATTGCTGCCCAAAGACAAAGCCGATACCAAGCCCGCCATTCTGGAAATCAGGGCTGGCACCGGCGGCGACGAAGCCGCGCTTTTTGCCGCGGATCTGTTTCGCATGTATCAGCGCCTGTGTGAAAAACGCGGCTGGAAGCTGGACGTGGTGGAAGAAAACCAGACCGAGCTTGGCGGTTATAAAGAAATTGTCGCCAATCTATCCGGCCCGAATGTTTATGCGGAAATGAAATTCGAAAGCGGGGTTCACCGCGTGCAGCGGGTGCCCAGCACCGAAAGCGGCGGGCGGGTGCATACATCTGCGGCCACAGTGGCAGTGCTGCCCGAGGCCGAGGAGGTGGATATCGATATCCCAAGCACCGATATTCGCATTGATACCATGCGCTCCAGCGGTGCGGGCGGGCAGCATGTGAACACCACTGATTCTGCGGTGCGCATTACCCATTTGCCAACCGGCATTGTGGTGACCAGCTCGGAAAAATCTCAGCATCGTAACCGTGCCAAGGCCATGCAGGTGCTGCGCACGCGGCTATATGATATGGAGCAGCAAAAAATTGATCTGGAACGTTCGGATGCGCGCAAAGGGCAGGTGGGTTCCGGCGATCGGTCGGAACGTATTCGCACCTATAATTTCCCGCAAGGCCGGGTGACAGACCATCGGATAAACCTGACGCTGTATAAGCTGGATGCGGTTTTGCAGGGCGATCTGGATGAACTGATCGAGGGGCTGACAGCGGCGGACCAAGCCAACCGGCTGGCCGAATTAACATGATCGAAACCGCGCGTCTGGCTTTGCAACGGGCCACTGCGCTGTTGAATATGGCCGGAATTGACGGCGCGGAACGCGATGCGCGGATATTGCTGGCATTTGCATTGGGGGTGGACAGGGTGCAGCTTGGGCTGCGATTGGATGAACCGCTGCCCAATTCTGCGGCCCGTCAATTTGATCAGATCATTGCCATGCGCGGCCATCATAAACCGGTTTCGCATATTACCGGCAAACGGGATTTCTGGGCCCATGAATTTTTGGTTACCGATGATGTGCTGGACCCGCGCCCCGACACCGAAACCCTTGTGGCGCTGGCGCTGGAGCAGCCGTTTGAACGCCTGCTGGATATGGGCACCGGCAGCGGCATTATTGCGCTTAGCCTTTTGGCTGAGCGACCAAGCGCGCGCGGGGTTGCCAGTGATATTTGTGACAAAGCGCTGGATGTTGCGCGGCGAAACGCGGTGCGGCTAAGGCTGTCTGATCGGGTGCAATTTATAACCTCGAACTGGTTTGAGCAGGTGCAGGGGCGGTTTGATTTGATTATATCAAACCCGCCGTATATTTCCGAAGCCGAAATGGCCGATCTGGCGCCCGATGTGGCGAATTGGGAGCCGCATCTGGCCCTGACGCCGGGGGGCGACGGGCTGGAGGCCTATCGCCGGATTGCGCAGGATCTGCCGGATTATCTTACCCGGGATGGCCGCGCGATATTCGAGATCGGGTTTAGGCAGGCCGGGGCGGTTAAGAAAATATTTACCAATGCAGGCTTTGAAAAGGTTCAAATATATCAAGACCTGTCCGGCCATGACCGGATTGTGGCAATAAACGCAAGTTTTACCGGAAAATAACGAAAAATGCCGTAAAAGCCTTGATTAGGACACATTGTTCAGGGTAAAAAGACCCATCTGCAAGGATTGAACCAGTGGCTCTCCAGTTTAGGCGCAGATCTTTTAATCGAAAATCGGATACGCATTTTTCAAAATCGTAGATCAGGCATATGGCTTGAACCTCCCGATAAAGGGCAACCAAAATCACATGAGACCGTCAAACAAATCGCGTCAGCGCAAAAACAATAACCGCCGTCAAAACCCCAATGTTAATGCGGTTAACCGTGTTTTTGATTCCTCGGGGCCAAGCGGAAAGGTGCGTGGCACCCCGCAACAGATTGTCGAAAAATATGCGGCCTTGGCGGGCGATGCTACCTTGGCCGGTGACCGTGTGGCGGCTGAAAATTATCAACAGCATTCCGAGCATTATTCGCGTATGCTTACTGCCGCTTTGAAAGAACAAGCCGATAAACAGGCCGAACATCAAAAACAACAACTAGCCCAGCAGCAGGCCCATCAGGCCCGCCAACAACGCGAAGCCAGCGACAAATCCCGTAACGCGCCAGCAACCCCTGCGCCCGCGCCAATGCCCGACATTATGGATGACCAGCCGCCAATGGCAGCGGTTGAAACCAAAGATACCGATCTGGTAGAAACCCCGGAATCCAGCACCGCATCAAAACCGAAATCCCGTTCTCGCACCCGTCAGGCTGCACCCAAAACCGATAATACCGCCGCGCCGGCTCCGGTTAGCGAATAGGTTTTTGGCCGCGCTGCACGCGCAAAATTTCACTTAAGGCACAGAATTGTTGCAAAGATACCTGCTCGGCCCGTTGTTTCGGGTCAATGCCGGCGGCAATTAAATGGGTTTCCATATCCGGCAACATGCCCTTCAGGCTGGCGCGCATCATTTTGCGGCGCTGGTTAAACGCCCGCGCCACCACTTCGTTGAGGATTTTTTGATTGGCGGCGAATCTCGGCGTTTCCAGCCGTTCAAAATGCACCACAGCCGAGGTAACCTTGGGCGGCGGCGTAAAGGCCGATGCTGGAATTTCAAAGGCCATTTTAGGGTCGGCGCGCCATTGCGACAGAATTGAAAGCCGCCCATAGGCCTTGCTGCCGGGCTGCGCGGTGATGCGCTGCGCGACTTCTTTTTGAAACATCAAGGTCAGGCTTTGCCAATAGGGCGGCCATTCAGCGGGGGTTAACCAGCGGATCAGCAATTCGGTGCCGACATTATAAGGCAGGTTGGCCACCACCCGCACGGGGCCATTCAAATGGCTGCGGGGGTCGATTTTCAACGCATCGCCAGACAGGGTGATCAAGCGTCCGTCATAGGCATCGGTGATTTCTTGCAGGGCGGGCAGGCAGCGATCATCCATTTCAATGGCAACCACTTTGCGTGCGCCCTCATCCAGCAAAGCACGGGTTAGCCCACCCGGGCCGGGGCCGATTTCAAGCACATCACATTTGGTTAAATCACCGGCGCGGCGCGCGATTTTTCCGGTCAGGTTAAGATCAAGCAGGAAATTCTGGCCCAGCGATTTTCGCGCGGCCAGCCCATGGGTTGCAATGACTTCGCGCAGGGGCGGAAGCGGATCTTGGTTCATTGTTTTTCGATGATCGAGCTGCGGCGCAATTCTTGCATAAAGCCCTCCGCAAGGGATTGCAGGTTGCGACCGGTAAGCTGGTTGCGCAAAGCCGCACGGGATTGATCTGTCATTTCCGAAACCCTGTCGCACAGCACCACAACGCTGACCTGATTATCGCCGGTCATCAAGGCAGTATCGCGCGGTTCAAGCCGTGCCAGTTGCAGGCCTATATCGGCGGGGATTTGCCCCAGTGCAACAGGGCCAAAGACACCGCTGCCGGTGGCATAATTAGCGGCGCGGGTTTCCAGCCCACGACAGCCATCCAGATCACGCCGCAAACGGGTTGCGGTTCGGATGGTATCAGCCTGTTGCCCTGCTGCATGTGGCAGAATCAAACGGCCATAGGTGACGTTGATTTTGGTTGGAATAGCGATCTGTTGGGTTTGGGTCCGGCTGTCCAGCACTTTGATAATTATGATGCCTGCAGGAATAAAAATAGGTTCCGCCACCTGCCCACGGCCCAATCCGCGCACCGCAGCCGCCAATTGTGGTGGTAACCGGTTGGGGGCAACCCAGCCGATAACCCCGCCGTTTTGGCTGGAACGCGACCGCGAATATTCTCGGGCCAAATTCCGGAAGTTTGCACCATCGCGCAGCTGTTTAACCAACTGGTTGGCCAGCGCCACTGTCGCGTCTTGGCCGCGTTCGGTATAAAGCAGGGCGATTTCGCCCAGTTGAATGCTGGAGGATGATGAAACAGCCACGGTGTTCAGTTGCGAATTCAGCTCGTTTTCTGTGGGGCTGGCCATATTGCCAAACCTTGCCCGGATCAGCGATTGCCATATCACGCCCGCCGAGATGAAATCTTCGAATGCTTCAACGGAAACACCGCGTCCGCGTATTTGCGCCAATAACCGCTCGGTAGTCAGGTTGCGTTGTTCGGCATAGCGTGAAATGGCCCGTGTCAGTTGTGGCTGGTCAAGCACAACGCCAAAATTTCGCGCGGCTTCGACCTGAAGGCGTTCGTCGATCAGGGCATCGACTGCCTGTTGACGCAGATCGGGGCCGGTTACGCCCAGAACCCGCAACAGTTTGATCCGCTGGTCGATATCATAAAAGGAAATGATGCCGGTATTCACGCGATAGGCCGCGGAAAACGCGTTTTGCGCAATGCTGGCGGCAGGAAATGAAAATACGATCAGAAAAACTGCTGCCAGTCTTTGAATGAAACGAACCATTAAACTATCACCCTTTGCCCTGTTCACTGCAATTGCAGACATTGTTGTGCCGGCCACTCATTTTGCAACCCTCCGCCAAAACCTGCAAGTCTTACTGACACGTCAAGGCTGGTTTCTGCCGGAACACTAATCGAATTGGTGAAGCGGCGCGAGAGATAAAGGTCGATTTCTACACATTCATTGCCATATGTCAGGCCTAAACCGGCAGAAATGTCCTCATTTGCAACCAAATCCCGCCGCCAGTCCATCCGGGCTTCCCAATTGGAGCGGAACCGATAGCTTGCGGCGAAGCTGGCTTCGGAGCGGGCAACCAGCGAACCGGCGGTAACATCCGGGGCCAGAAACACAAAAGAAGCATCCAGAGCAACCCTGTCGAGGTTCAGCAGAATTTCTGATTCTGCCCTGCGGATCTCAAATTGTTGGCCAATCAACAACCGGTTGATAACCCTGACTTTGCCTGGCAATTCAAAGCTGACCGCTGCCAATGTGTCGGAACTTAACCCCGCCAAACCGGAGCCGTTGGAAAACTGGGTGTTGGCCTTCAGCCGGAAAACCTGTCCGATATCCAGCCCCAATGTCCAGCCTGACGGATCATAGCGCCGGTAACTGGCACCAAAATTGGCACGAAACCCGGTTTCGAACTGGTCATAACCCGGGAAACGGTTGATGGAAAACAGGTTGGTTTCGTCAAATTCAACCTGCAAGCTGTCCTCGTTTGGCACATCGTCATTAAATCCAAGCTCGGGCGCATAGACAATTTGCACCACCGGTTCGATCACATGCAACACGCTATTACCCCCGTATCGCACCAGCGGTAAGCGCATTTCTGCACCAATAACCGGTGTGATCCGCAGTAATATATCGTTGCCAAACGTAATATCATCCCAGACCTTGTAAGCATTGGCATGGATCTGGGCAAAGGTGCTGGCACGGATGCCCAAGGGCGCGTTCCAGTCGCGCCGCCAATCGGCCGAACCGCTGATGCGAAATACATCGCGGCCAGATACGCGAAACAAACCAACAGAGCTGAAATTCAAGCCAATGCGCCCACCCAATAGCGGGTCTTCCCATGTTTTGCGAAAGCTGACTTCGGGCAAGGCAAACGGCACTTCGGCGTCGACTTCATCGTCGCGCAGGCTTTGGAAAAATACCGCACCGATTTCAAAAAAGCTGTCATCACGATAGCGGCGGATACCAGCGGTATTTACCAGCCGGTCGGCCTGATCAAAACCAAAGCGGCGTAAAAAACCATCGTTATTGGCTAGTTTTATATCCGCATATAGTTCCCGGTCGCGGCTTAGGGCAAATTGGGTGTTAACAGCCATATAGCCGTCCCCCCAACCGCCTTCGCCGTTATCAAATGCAAAAGCGGCGTTAATATTGATATGGCCATTTGCATAAATTTGACGGTATTCGCCCTCTAGCAAAAAAGCACCGCTGGAGGTGACAAACGGGGTCAAGGTTGCGTCGGCATGGTCGCCCAAGGTGATAAAATAGGGCTGCTTTACGGCAAACCCATACAGATCCGACGATATGAATCTGGGTGCCAACAGGCCGGTGGCGCGCTTTACCGATGGATCAACCATGGTCAGGCGCGGCAAATACATCACCGGAAAACCAAGCACATCAAAACGGGCATTTTCGAAATAAAACCGCTTTGCCTCGGTGTCGTGAATGATGCGGCTGGCCCTGATTTGCCACAGCGGCACGGGGCGGCCAAAACATACCTGACAAGAAGACCCGACCGAACGATAAAGCGTGTTGAACCGCCCCTCTGTGCGACGAATTTCCGCAGCCGAGATTTGAAACCGGTTGGCCAGCAACAGCTTGGCACCTGTGATCAGCCCTTCGCGCAGATCGGTGGAAAGCTCGGCAATATCGGCAATAAAGACATCGCCATTGCCATCGGTAATGCGGATATTGCCCTCGGCGAAAATCCGCTCCAGTCCGGCATCATAGATAAGGGTGTCGGCCTCCAGCCGTGTTTCCTCAAACACCACCACAACATTACCGCTGGCGGTCAGGCGTTGCGCCGCCGAATCGTAAGAAATATTATTAGCAATCAAGGATGTAAAAGCATTGGCCTGTGCCCGTGCCATGCTATTGATTCCAAACAAGGAAACCATAAAAACCAACAAAAAGGTTCGAAAGGGTGTTGGCAAGGTCAAGGCAGGCTCCGGCGCGGGTTTGGCATGGGTATTCTAACCGTCTTCCAGATGGAGCAGCAAGCCCATGGTCAACAAAATCCCGGCACTGGGCGGACCCCAGGCCGCCAGAAATATTGATATTTCCTGGGCCGCACCCAAAGATTCAGCAATGCTTTGCATCGAATATAAAATAAAGGCGGAAAATACCGCGATCAGCACCATAACGCCGGTTTGCCCGAACCTTGAATGGCGCATGGAAAACCCCGCGCCAATCAGAACCATGGCCACCAGCATAATTGGCCGCGCGATTTCGGATTGGATAAACAACCGTTGCCGATGGGTGGAAAACCCCGAGGCCTCCAACTGGGTGACCAAGGTGGGCAAGTCCCAGATCGAAACTGCGTTAGGGGGGGCAAAGTTTTTCAGGATTTCCTGCGAGGTCAATTTTGTTGGCAAGCGCAATTCTTCGAATTCGGTTTCAATGGGCACAGATTCCGGGTTAGCCGCGTCAAACAGCCATTGCTTGCCGTGCCGGATCACCCATTCACCATCCAGCAGTTGGGCGCGGGTGGCCTCAATACGGCGGGTCAGGTGACCCTCGGGGGTGAATTCATGCCAGCCAACCTGATACAACACCGTGCCGTTAAAACTGGCGCGGGCCGCCTGAATGACAAACTGGCTTTCGGTGTCGCCTTGACGCAGCCAAATCCCGTCGCCGCTTAGCGAAACCAGTGACCGCCCGCCAACATTATATTTATCGAGTATCACATCGGCCTGACGCACCGTGGCGGCAACAATCGGGTTATAAAGCGCGGTCATGGCCGCACCGATCAGCAAAGTCGCGGTAACCGGAACCAGCAAAAGCCGCAGCGCCGATTGCCCCGCCGCGCGCGAGATTACCAATTCGGAGCTGCGCGAAAGCCCGACAAAGGTTGATAAGGATGCCAGCATGATAACCAGCGGAAATATCTGCATAATATAGCTGTTTGAACGCAGCAGAGTCAGAACAACCGCGTCTTTGGCCGGGGCGTTATACTGGGACAGAATCCGCAATTGTTCCACACCGTCAATGATCATGATCAGGAATAAAAACGCCAATTGAATTCGGAAAATATTCCATAAGAATTTGCGTAAAACATATAAAGACAGGGTCATGCCAATGCCATTCCCCGTTTTGGTCTTCGGTTGCGTCCCGCCCGATATAGAAAAAACAACGCCAAGGCCAAGCCACCGGTGGAGGGCACATACATGGTCCAGGCCAGTTCCGGTGCGGTTTGCACCGCTGATTTTGCCACAATAACGCTGGATTGCAACAACACACCAAGGGCAATCGCAAACATAACCCGCCGCATAAATCCGCCGCGACGAAAGCCCCCCAAAATAATTACCCCCAGCGCAATCAACGGTAAAACCAGTGCTGACAGCGGCATCACCACCTTATGATGCCCCTCGGCAGCATAAGCGCCCGGCCGCCAGCGTTCGCTATTCAGCATTTCTTCGCTGGGGAATAATAATTCATGGGGGAACATTTCAAAAGGTGCGCGGGTACGGCCCTGAATACTTGGCATAACCTCGCCCAGATCATAGGAAAACCGGTCAAACCGGATGGTATTCAGCAATGCATTGCTGCGGTCAAATTGCTGGATAATGCCGTCGATCATCACGATACGCATATCAAACCCGTCTTGCAAAAAAAGTGCTTTTTGGGCGGAATAAGTAACCGGGTTCTGGGCATTGGTCTGGTCGTGCAAGAACAGGCCCGCCATTTCTCCATCGCGCGAGGTGTCGCGCACATAAATGGTGATATTGCCGGTCGGATGCACAAATTGGCCTTCGCGGATCAGGCTGCTGGTTAGTTCGGTGCGAATTTCGTTCATGCGGGTGTTTAGCTGGGTCTGGCTGGCCGGAACCAGATAAAAGGTGGTTACAACCATGATCAACATGACAAAGCTGCCAAATACCGCCACCGGTTTGGCCAGCGCCAGCGGCGATTGGCCGGCGGTCATCATCACCACTAGTTCTGCCTCGGAATAAAGCCGGTTTAGCGCATAAAGTGCGGCGCCAAAGGATGCAAAGGGCAGGGCCACCATCATAACACGCGGGATAAGCAGTGACGTCACCTCAAGAAAAACCAGCCCCGACTGGCCGCTTTCGATCACGTTATCCACCAGCGGCAAGGCCTGTGCCAGCCACAAAATACCGATGATCACCAACGAGAAAAACCCGAATGGCGCCAAAAGCTGTGCCATGAAATATCTGTCAAGCCGGTTCAAATTCTGTCCTTGGTGGTGCAAAAGCTGGTTATGGCCTATTTGCAATCGGGCAACTGGTCAAGTTACCTTGCAGCCGCTACGATAAAATATACAGATTCTCGCCGAGGAACAGCAAATGACCGAACCCATTCAAATCAGTTTTATCATCAATGACCCGAACGCCATTGCCGCCATTCGCGGAAAAATCGCAATTGTGGTCGGGGCGGATGGCGCGATGAATGTTTTGACCCGCAAAATCAATACCCTGACCAAGGGCGCGGTAAAACGATTGCTGGAATCAAAGGTTTGGGAAAAGGTCAAAGAAGGCGAGGGCCATGTGCTGGCTTTTCCCGCCAATCTGGCCACATCAGCGGTGCAGGTAGTAAAGCTCGGCCGCTCGGTTTCGGTGTTGGAGGCCCGCAAGGCAGGCGCATCCATGGCGGTGTTTCGCGGCGATGAACCGTTGACCGCGCTGTTGGCATCCCATGCGCGGGCGGCGGAAATTGCCCATGGGCTGGCGTTAAGGTCTTATGATTTTAACGTGCATAAAACCGATAGTGACATGATCTTGCACATGGTTTCCGCAATGGTTGCTGATCCGGATGCGGTTCTGGCGGATCATGCGCCGATGGCGGCGGTTACCGAAGGTGTGTTTTTCACTCGTGATCTTACAAACGAACCGGCCAATGTTTTAACTACCACCGAATTTGCCAAACGTCTGACTGACCTGCGCGATCAAGGCGTCGAGGTTGACGTGCTGGAAGAAGACGCGCTGGAACGTTTGGGCATGCGCACATTGTTATGTGTGGGGCAGGGGTCTCGTAGCCCGTCAAAGGTGGTGATCATGCGCTGGAATGGCGGCGGCGATGAACCACCTTTTGCGTTGGTAGGCAAGGGTGTAGTGTTTGATACTGGCGGTATTTCCATAAAGCCTGCCGGTGGCATGGAAGACATGACCATGGATATGGGCGGCGCGGGCGTGGTTGCCGGTGTGATGCGAACCCTAGCGAAACGCCAAGCCAAAGCCAATGTTGTGGCGGTGGTTGGCATTGTTGAAAACATGCCCGATGGCAATGCAACGCGCCCCGGTGATGTTATTAAATCCATGAAGGGCGACACGGTCGAGGTAATCAATACCGATGCCGAGGGCCGGTTGGTTTTGGCGGATATTCTTTGGTATACGCAGGAAAAATACAATCCCGTGGCGATGGTTGATCTTGCGACCTTAACCGGCGCGGTGATCATCGGGCTTGGCCATGAAAATGCCGGTGTGTTTTCCAATAATGACCGGCTTTGCAAGCAATTCCTGAAATCAGCGACTGCCGAGGGCGAAGGCGCATGGCGGATGCCTTTGGGGGATGCTTATGATAAATTGCTGAAATCCCGTGTGGCCGATATGAAAAATATCGGCGGACGACCGGCCGGTTCGATTACCGCCGCGCAGTTTTTACAACGTTTTGTGCGCGATGACACCCCGTGGATCCATCTGGATATCGCTGGCGTTGCCTCGCCCGGGCCAACTGCGCTGGCCCCCAAAGGCGCAACCGGCTGGGGGGTTTGCGCGCTGGACCGCCTGATCCGCGACCATTTCGAAACCTGATGCCCGAGGTCCGTTTTTATCATCTTACACATTCCCCGCTGGAAATAACCCTGCCCGGAATATTGGACAAATCGCTTCAGCGCGGCTGGCGGGTGTTGTTGCAATGCGGCGCGCAAGACCGGCTGGATTTTCTGGATGACCGGTTATGGAGCGCAAAACCCGACAGTTTTTTGCCCCATGGCAAAGCTGTCGGTGATAATGCCGCCAAACAGCCTGTTTTGCTAACCATGCAGGATGAAAACTTGAATGATGCCAATGTGTTAATGCTGGTTGACGGGGCCAGCACCACCCCCGGACGCATGGCTGGGTTTGAATTGGCATGCCTGTTTTTTGATGGCAATGACCCAGCCGCGCTGGATGCGGCGCGCCGCGACTGGAAAGCGGTAAGTGCTGCAAAATTACAAGCGGTTTACTGGGCGCAAGATGACGATGGCCGCTGGATCAAAAAAGCCGAATCCGGCGGGGCCGGATAGACCCCGCCCGATGTTTTAATGGGATAACAGCACCGGCACGTTTGCTTTTGCCAGAATTCTGTTGGTCACCCCGCCAAACAGGTCTTCGGCCAGTTTGGAATGCTGGTATGCGCCCATGATAATCAGCCCCGCCTTGGTATCTTTTGCGGTTTGCAGAATAATTTTGCTGATTTTCTTGCGGTTGCGTTCTGCTTGAATCACCTCGGGGGCGATGTCGTGGCGTGTCAGGTGTTGAACAATCGGAGCCGTTTTCTGTGTGGCCTTTTCCACAGGGCCGATGGTCAGCACCACAACCCGGGATTTGGTTTTCAGAATATCAAGCCCATCAAAAACCGCCCGCGCGGCGGCGCGCCGGCCATCCCATGCGATCAGGGCGTTTTCGTTGAAATTCGCCACATCAAATTTTTCCGGCACCACAATCACCGGCCTGCCAGCGCTGTGCACAACCAGATCTGGGTGGACCTCCATATGCTGATAGCCGGTTTTTTTATTGGCAGGCCCCATAATGACCAGATCATAACAATGGGCAATCTTGATCAATTGTTCATTGGCATCGCCATAGCTTTCGGTGAAATGCACCAGATCGCTTGGCAGGTCTTGGCAGATTTCGAAAAACTGTTTGCGCACCTTGACGCGGTGTTCTTTGTCAGCGGCGGTAATGTCATCCAGCGCATGTTGGGGCAGGTGGCCGCCATAGGTATACATCGCCACCGGCAGGCCATGCGAAAGGGTGCCGGTGATATGGGCGCCGTATTTAACCGACATTATCTTGGCGACCTTTAGCGCGTTGACGGATTGTTTGCTTCCGGTGAAAGCGACGAGAATATTTTTGATAGTCATGATGCACCTCACAGTTTTGGAAATCTGTGGAACAATAGCATTGCGCCGGATTTTTGGCTTTGACCTAGGTCATTAGGGGGATACGCCCTAGCGGATCAATAGCAATTGGTTGCGGGTGATCTCGATTTTGGTAAAGCGTTTCAGATAATCCATGCCCAGCAAAGATGTATCCAGTTCGCCCCCGTTTACCGATGCGCGCAGGTTTCGGTCTTTGAACCGGCCCAGATCCATGGATTGCAATTGAACGGTTGCGGTTGAAACAATGCCGTTGGCAGTGCGGGCCTGACCAGAAAAATCAAGCGTATCAAGGTTAATACCGATTTTGGCGGCATCGCGTCGGTTCAACACTATGCTGGTGGCACCGGTATCAACCACAAATTCGATAGTTTGGCCATTGACCAGAATATCAACATAAAAATGCCCGTCCCAAGCACGATTTACCGCAACCGTGCCCCGGTCAACCATCATCGGGCGTGACGGGAAAAGCTGTTCTTCAAGCTGGGCACGCATACTATAGGCCCCGATCATGCCGATAAAAATCAGCCCCCAGATCGCCGTTTGCTGCAAGGTGCGGTTTAACTGGCGTTTTGATCCGATCATCATTGATCCGCCAATCACAATCAGCAACAGAATCAGATAAATCAGCGTGGCTTCGTTATATCCGTTCGGGTCGCGCATTTTGGCCTCTTACATGCTGATTTGCAGAATGCCGTCGATGACAAACTGCACCGAAAGCGCCGCGAGAAACATGCCGAACAGCCGTGAAATCAGGTTAATGCCGGTCTTTCCCAGCAACCGCTCAATCAGGTTCCCTGCAAGGAACATAATCAATACCAGCAAAATTACCAAGGTCATTACCCCGAAAACCATGGCTTGACCGGCAATGTCGCCGGAATGCTCACCGATCAGCAAGATCATCGTGGTCATGGCACCGGGCCCGGCAATCAGCGGCATGGCAAGCGGGAAAACCGATGGGTCATTATCGGATTCTGCCTGATTTTCACGGCGTTGGGTGCGTTTTTCAAACAGCATTTCAATGGCTGTCAAAAACAGCAAAATCCCCCCCGAAATGCGAAAGGCCGGCATGCCGATGCCAATGGCATCCAGCACCATTTCTCCGACCAGACCAAAAACCAGAAGAATGCTGAACCCGACCATGACCGCCGTAATGCCGATGCGGCGGCGTTCCGCAGGGGTGTTGTTTTTGGTCAACGCCAGAAACAGCGGCGCAAGGCCGATCGGGTCGATGATCACAAACAGTGCCACAAAAGCGGTCAGGGCCAGTTCGATTTCCATTTAGCTGCGCTCCAGTCTCTCCATGGCTTTCATCCACATGTTTTCAGCCTTTTCCAAGCCTTTGATAACCTCTTTACGCTTTTTGGTCCATTTATCAATTTCCTCGTGGTCGCCGCGTTCATAAAGGGCTTTGTTGCCCAGACGCCGGTCAATATTGTCACGCATTTCGATCAGCTTGGCAACGCGGGCCTCGCAAATGCGCGCATCCTTTTTCAAGGCGGCATTGGCCACAGGCTTAACGGTCTTTTTAACCGGCTTTGCGGTTTTGGCTTTTTTAACCGGGTCTTTGCCGGCACCGCCACGTTCCGATAGCAGCATGCGGCGATAGGCTTCCATATCTTCGAGATAGGGCGCAACCTTGCCGTCTTTGACCAGCCAAAGCCGGTCGGCCACCAGCTCCACAAGGCTGGCATCATGTGATACCAGAATAACCGCGCCATTATAGGCGGTCAGGGCCTCGACCAGCGCTTCACGCGATTGGATATCAAGGTGGTTGGTCGGTTCGTCCAGAATAATCAGATGCGGCGCGTCAATCGTGGCCAACAGCATCGACAGCCGCGCTTTTTGCCCGCCTGACAGCTTTGCCACCACGGTTTCAACGGCTTCTGGTCCCAAACCGCCCGCTGCCAGACGGCCACGGATTTTGGCGGGGGTTTCCAGCGGGCGTTCGCGCATCACATGCTGAATCGGCGTTTCATCCAGATGCAATTCATCAACCTGATGCTGGGCAAAATAACCGATGCGCAATTTGTTAGACGTAATCATTTTGCCATTCATGGTATCCAGACGGCCGGCAATCAGTTTGGAAAGCGTCGATTTACCTTGGCCATTGGCCCCCAGCAACGCGATACGGTCATCCTGATCAATCCGCAGGTCAAGCCCTTGTAGAATGATTTTGCCATCATACCCGACGGCGGCATTTTCCATGCGCACGATAGGCGGCGATAATTCCTCTGGTGTGGGGAAATTAAAGCTGGCCACCGCATCGCCAACCACAGCGGCAATCGGTTTCATGCGTTCCAGTGCTTTTACCCGCGATTGGGCTTGTTTGGCTTTGGAGGCCTTGGCCTTGAAGCGATCGACAAAACTTTGCATATGCGCGCGTTCGCGGTCTTGTTTCTTTTTGGCGGAAACCTGTTGTTCGATCTTGGCACGGCGTTGATTGGCAAAATTGTCGTAATTACCCTGATAAAGTGTCAGTTTTTGCTGGTCCAGATGCAGGATTGCATTAACCGAACGGTTCAGCAGGTCTTTGTCATGGCTGACAATAATTACTGTATACGGGTATTTGGCAAGGAAATTTTCCAGCCAGATTGTGCCTTCAAGGTCCAGATAATTGGTCGGTTCGTCCAGCAACAAAAAATCGGGCTTGCTAAACAATACCGCGGCCAGCGCCACCCGCATACGCCAGCCACCGGAAAAATCCTTGCAGGGGCGGGCTTGGGCTGTTTTGTCAAAACCCAGACCATTCAAAATGGCAGCAGCACGGGATTCAGCCGAATGGCTGTCGATATCGGCCAGCCTGGCATGGATTTCTGCGATGCGCAGCGCGTCTGTCGCGGTCTCGGCCTCGCGCATCAGGGCGTGGCGTTCGGTATCGGCCTCCAGCACGGTTTCAATCAAAGACATGTCCGAGGCAGGAGCCTCCTGCGCCACACCGCCAATGCGGGTGTTGCGCGGAATTTTGACAGTGCCGTCATCAAGGTTCCATTCCCCCCTGATCAATTTGAACAAGGTGGTCTTGCCGGTGCCGTTACGCCCGACAATCCCGACCTTGTGACCCGATGGAATGGTGACCGAGGTGTTGTCGAACAACACGCGCCCTTCAAGGCGGAAAGTTATATTATTTATGGCTAACATGGGCGGGCTTTTGCCTTACGGGCAGGGGGGTGTCAACGGGGTGAATTTGCACTTGCGAATGATTTGCAGGTGCAATAACAAGGCGTGAATTATCCAGGAATCCTCATGTCCGATCACAACGCCAAAGGGCTGATGCCCTCATTGCCAGAGGTCAACCGATCTATTCGCATTGCCGATGGCGGGTTCTGGCGGCGCATGGCCAGCTTTTTAGGGCCGGGCTATCTGGTGGCAGTGGGCTATATGGACCCGGGCAACTGGGCGACCTCTATCGCTGGCGGGTCGGCTTTTGGCTATACATTGCTGTCGATTGTAGTGATGTCGAATTTTATGGCGATCATTTTGCAGGCCCTTAGCCTGCGGCTTGGCATTGCCTCGGGGCGCGATCTGGCACAGGCCTGTTTTGATGCCTATGGCCGCAAAGTCCGGTGGTTTTTATGGCTGATGGCCGAATTGGCAATTATTGCCACAGATCTGGCCGAGGTGATCGGCACAGCGATTGCGCTTAACCTTTTATTTGGCATGCCTATGGAAATCGGGGTGATTCTGACCTTGGCGGATGTATTTCTGATCTTCTGGCTGCAAGGCAAAGGATTTCGCAAGGTCGAGGCGGTGATTGTGGCGCTAACGCTGGTGATCGCGGTCTGTTTCATTGTGCAGATTATTTATGCTGATCCGGTTTGGGGGGATTTGCTGGCAGGCATCGTGCCGCAACGGGATATTCTGGAAAGCCCGATGATGTTGTATCTGGCATTGGGCATCATTGGCGCCACCGTTATGCCGCATAACCTGTATTTGCATTCGGCCATTATCCAGACCCGCAATTACGGAGATTCGGATGCGGAAAAACGTGATGCCATTCGTTTGGGCACCATCGATTCAACCGTGGCCTTGATGTTTGCGCTGTTTATCAATGGCGCAATTCTGGTGCTGGCCGCTGCGGCGTTTCATGGCACTGGCCGAACCGAGGTTGCCGAAATTCAGGAGGCTTACGCGCTGCTCTCCCCCATCCTTGGCCTGGGTATTGCCTCGACCTTATTTGCGGTGGCGCTGCTGGCTTCGGGGTTGAATTCAACGGTTACGGCGACATTGGCGGGGCAAATTATTATGGAAGGCTTTATCCAGTTTCGCATGCCTGCATGGGCGCGAAGGCTGGTAACGCGCGGCATTGCCGTGGTTCCAGCGGTGATTGCGGTGTTTATTTTTGGCGATAGCGGCACGGCGCGCTTGCTGGTGCTTAGCCAAGTGGTGCTTAGCCTGCAATTGCCCTTTGCGGTGGTGCCTTTGGTGATATTCACCGCCAATCGCAAGCTGATGAAAGGTTTGCAAGCCCCGCGCTGGATGACGGTTACGGCGGCGCTGATTGCGCTGGTGGTGATCATTTTGAATATGAAACTGCTTTATGATGTGGCCACGGGGGCGATCTCGATTTAGCAGGTTGGGCTTTTCAATTGCAGGTGGCCATGTTATGCGCCGCCTCAAGATTTCAAAACTATCAAAGGACAGCCAAATGGCCATTCAACGCACTTTTTCAATCATCAAACCAGACGCAACCAAACGCAACCTGACCGGCGCGATTGTGGCCAAATTTGAGGCCGCTGGCCTGCGGATTGTGGCATCAAAGCGTATTCAACTGACCTTGGCGCAAGCGCAGCAATTTTACGGCGTGCATTCCGAGCGTCCGTTTTTTGACGAGCTGTGCGAATTCATGATTTCCGAGCCAATCGTGGTTCAGGTTCTGGAAGGCGAAAACGCCATTGCCAAAAATCGTGAAGTCATGGGCGCGACCAATCCGGCCGATGCAGATGCGGGCACCATCCGCAAGGAATTTGCGCTGAGCATTGGCGAGAATTCCGTGCATGGTTCGGACGCACCTGAAACAGCCGCTGAAGAGATTGCCTTCTTTTTCTCGGGTCTTGAACTGGTGGGGTAAACAGGCTGGGGGCCAGCCCCCAGACCCCCGGAGTATTTTTCAACAAAGAAGGGAGGCCGCGCAGGGAGTGTGGCCTTTTTTAGTTGATAACACCCAGTATATTAAGGTGTTTTTCAATCTCTGACACTGGTTTGACTGGCGTGTAATTTGATTTTATTTGATCAAATTCGAGCCTGAGTGCTGCTTTTTCCGCACCCTGACAATCATTCCATGGGCGGCCTTGCAGGCCCATGACCAGTGAATAATAACCGATGAAATGCGGCTGGGTGCCGGTGGCCAGAAGGCGTTTATAGGATTCGTCAGCGCCAAGGTTACGCAAGGTTTCGGCGTCGTTTATACCGGCGCGTTTAAACATAACCTCACCGGCGGGGCCAATGTTGCGGATGCTGGAAACGGGGTCAGGCACGGGATATTGCGGCGTTGAAAGAGGCGCGTGCTGCCTGCCATTCTGGGCCATCGGGATAGGCCAGCAGGGATTTTATTAGCTGGCTGGAAAAATCGATCGAGGCCTCCAGCGGCAGCATCGAGGGCAGGTTGTCGATGGCCGTCAGCTCGACCTCGTTATCAAGGTCAAGGAACGGGTTTTGCCAAGAGGTCGGCGCGTCGTAAATGGGCAATGGGTTAAAGCTGCTGAACGGATCACAGGACACATCCGAGATCATTTTCAGCTTGCCTTTGCCGATGTTTTCATGGCGCAAAAGTTGCAATCCGGGGCCGGTCATCAATACACAATTTACAAGTAAATCATGGGCTTGCAGGGCGTCATTGTCTAAATTTCGGGTTTCGTCCATGTCCCATTCTGTCACTGCATATCCAGCCAGCTTCAACGCCTCCACCGCACCGCTGCCGGAGCGGCCTTTGGCGCCGATCACCAGTGCGGTTTGCTGTGGGTTGCGTGCGGCGAGGCGTTTTAGAATTGTCTCGACCTCGCCACGATTATCAAAACTGGAGACACCTTTTTCGGGGCCGGTTTCATTCAGGGTTTTGGCCAATTGCCGCCAAGCCGCCAATGCGGCCCCCATCCAACCGGCCCAGTATCCGAACGCAGCGGTGCGGCGGTTGTTTATGGTTAGATATTCGATGTCATACAGGCTACCGCCGCCAGACGTGAAACGGTTGATTTCGTCTTGCCAGCCAGTTTGGCCCTTATAAATATGGGCAAAATGGATCATCGGGTTTGGCAGTTTTTCCGGAAGATCGGGCAATTCCTTTAGCCCGAGAATGGTGGCATCGGTGGCGGTTTTCCAGCTTCCTGCCTCGATCAGCTTGCACCCTGCGGCGGCGTAATCCGTGTCAGAAAATATGCGTTTTGGGCTGCGTTCCACGGCCAGATCAAACCCTGCCGTTTGAAAAATTTTGGCATCATCAGGGGTGATCGGGGTGCGGCGTTCGGTTAAACGGGCCTCGTCGCGGAGGATGAATTTCATGGCTGATTCCTGTGCTGGTTTGCGGGTATGTTAGACCTGTGAAAACCTGATTGGCAACCTTGGCAGCTGAGGCGTTAAGGTTTGTGCTGAAATCATCAAGACCAATGTAATTTTTGTATAAGTTTTGTGTAAGTTTTCCATATGCCGTTTAAGGGTTAACGGGAGCGGTGCGTGGGGACCACGCACCCTACGGGAAGGTTACCTTGGTTTGATCGCCTGATGCGAATTTTTTCAGCGCAGCAGGGTAAAGTTGATGTTCCATCGGCAACAATCGCTTGGCCAGATCATCGGGGGTATCCGCGCTTAAAACCGGAATGACCGCTTGGCCCAGAATTGGGCCAGCGTCCAGTTCCGGTGTGACCAGATGCACCGAGCAGCCATGCACCGCCATGCCCGCATCCAGCGCGCGCTGGTGGGTGTGCAAGCCCGGAAACAGCGGCAATATCGACGGGTGGATGTTCAGGATTTTACCTGCCCAGTTTTCAACAAAACCGGCTGAAAGAATGCGCATAAACCCTGCCAGACAAATAATGTCGGGATCGGCTGCCAAAAGCGCCTTGTGCAGTCCGGTTTCAAAATCGGGGCGAGTGTCAAATTGGCGATGATCGACAATTGCGGTCGGAATGCCAAGATCAGCGGCTTTTTGCAAGCCACCAGCATTGGCATTGTTGGATAGAACCAAAACGGGTTTGGCGGGGTGGTCTTTTCCCATGCTGCGGGCCAGTGCCACCATATTGGAGCCACCACCCGAGATTAGAATGGCGACCCGTTTTTTCAAACCAGTTGACCTGAATAGGTGATGCTGTCACCGGAAACCACGCGGCCCATCGGCACCACGGTTTCGCCATTGTCCTCAAATATTGCCTGCAAGGCGCTGGCGCGCTCGGGCGCCACAACGGCGATCATGCCAATGCCGCAATTAAAGGTTTTCAATAATTCAGCCTGTGCCATACCGGCCTGATCGACCAGCCATTTGATGACTGGCGGCAATTGCCATGCACCCAGATCAATTTCTGCACCCAGACCTGTGGGCAGGGCGCGGGGCAGGTTTTCGGTTAAGCCGCCGCCGGTAATATGGGCCAGCGCGTGCAGGCCACCGCTGCGATAGGCGGCAAGGCCGGAGCGCACATAAAGCCTGGTCGGGGTCAACAGGGATTTGCCCAGCGATCCATCGCAAAACGGGCTGTCCGCATCCCATGCAAGGCCGGAATTTTCGACAATTTTACGCACCAGCGAATAGCCGTTGGAATGTAAGCCGCTGGATTTCAGGCCTAGCAGAATGTCGCCATCCGCGACGCCGTCGGGCAGCATTGCGCCGCGCTCCATTGCGCCAACCGAAAATCCTGCAAGGTCAAAATCGCCCCTCGCATACATGCCGGGCATTTCAGCAGTTTCGCCGCCCACAAGCGCGGAATTAGACCGTCGGCAGCCCTCGGCTATGCCCTCGATCACTTGGGCAGCCTCATCAATATCCAGCTTGCCGGTGGCGAAATAATCCAGGAAAAACAACGGTTCTGCGCCTTGGCAAACCAGATCATTAACGCACATTGCCACCAGATCAATACCCACCGTATCCAGAATGCCGGTATCAATGGCGATACGCAGTTTGGTGCCGACACCATCGGTTGCAGCGACCAGAATAGGGTCTTTGTAGCCCGCCGCCTTTAGGTCAAACATCGCAGCAAAACCGCCCAGCCCGTCCATGACGCCGCTGCGTCTGGTGCTTTTGGCCATGGGTTTGATGCGTTCCACCAGCGCGTTGCCGGCGTCGATATCCACACCTGCATCCGCATATGTCAGACCATTGGGGGTTTTAGCCATGCGCGTATCCTTTGAACGGGGTTTGGCGCTGATTTAGACCATCTGAATTGAAAAGGAAACACCCTTGACCCCGGCATATT
>JAKITE010000011.1 GCA_021648225.1 Paracoccaceae bacterium | reverse complement strand
GATTGTCCGGTGATGACAGGGTCAAAGGTGGTTGGTTCTAAAGGGTATCTAGGCCTGAAATCTATTTCGGTGCAACGGCAAGACGGCACGGAAACCCAAATAACCGCTGATTGTCTGGCGGTTGCCGGTGGCTGGAATCCAAGCGTGCATCTTTCCAGCCATATGGGTAAAAAACCGGTCTGGCGCGAGGATATTCGTGCTTTTGTTCCAACGCTGGGCGCGGTTCCTAACATGCACTATGCGGGCGCAACTGCGGGCGAGTTCTCGACCCATGCCGCCCTGAAATCCGGGCTTGAGGCTGCCAAAAGCGCGCTGGGGGCGCTGGGCATTGCCCCTAAACGCCTGACCCTGCCAAAAACCGACGATCTGCCGATGGATAACCCCGCGCCGATGCATGTTGAGGGCAAGGGCCGTGCTTGGCTGGATTTTCAAAATGACGTGACGGTCAAGGATATCAAACAGGCGCACCGAGAGAATTTCCGCTCGGTCGAGCATATGAAACGTTATACCACGTTGGGCATGGCCACCGATCAGGGCAAAACCTCGAATATGGGTGCGCTGGCGGTGATGGCTGAATTAACGGGGCAATCTATCCCGCAAACCGGCACCACCATGTTTCGCCCGCCGTTTTCGCCGGTGCAGATGGGCGCGCTGGCGGGGCGCAGTGTTGGCAAACATTTCCTGCCCGAACGGCGGCTGACCTCGGACGGGTTTTTGCGTGAAAATGGCGCGGATTGGGTCGAGGCTGGATTATGGCTGCGGCCTTCGCTTTTCAAGCAAGACGGAGAAACCCGCTGGCGACAAGCCTGTGATCGCGAGGTCAACATGGTGCGAAATACCGTGGGTATTTGTGATGTGACTTCACTGGGCAAAATTGACGTGCAAGGGCCGGACGCAGCCGCGTTTCTGGATTTGCTTTATATCAATAAAATGTCCACGCTGAAAACCGGCAAAATCCGCTATGGCGCGATGCTGCGCGAGGATGGCCTGGTGATGGATGACGGCACCGTAGCGCGGCTGGCGGATGTGCATTATCTGGTCACCACCACCACCGGCGCGGCGGGGCAGGTGATGGCCCATATGGAGTTTTGCAGCCAATGCCTGTGGCCCGAACTGGACGTGCATTTTGCCTCGGTCACTGAACAATGGGCGCAGTTTGCGGTGGCGGGGCCATTGGCGCGCGAGTTACTGAACGGGCTGCTGGAAACGCCGATAGATAATGACGTGATGCCCTATATGAGCTGTGGCGATGTGCAGCTTGGCGGTATTGCCGCGCGGCTGTTCCGGATTTCGTTTTCGGGCGAACATGCCTATGAAATTGCGGTTCCGGCGGGGTATGGTGCCAGCCTGATGGCTGTGTTGGCACAGGCGGCACGCGCATTGGATGGCGGGGTTTACGGGCTGGAGGCCTTAAGCGTTTTGCGGATTGAGAAAGGTTTTCTGACCCATGCGGAAATTGACGGGCGCATGACTGCCGATGATCTGGGATTGGGCCGTATGATTGCCGAAAAGGATTTTATCGGGCGGGAAATGATGGAACGGGTCGGGCTGACTACCAACCGCCAGCAACTGGTTGGCTTGAAACCTGTTGGAACGGTCAAACAGATTGTGCAAGGCGCGGTCACCGTGGATGTTGGCGTTGAAGCCGTGGCGGATAACCTGCTGGGGCATGTTAGTTCTGCGTGTTTTTCGCCCACATTGGGCCACTGCATTGCGCTGGGCTTTGTGATCAATGGCCGTGCACGAATAGGCGAACAAGTGCGGGCAGTGGACCTGACCCAAGGCATTGATACGCTTTGCGAAATCACCTCACCGGTATTTGTTGACCCTAAAGGGGAGCAGTTGCGTGGCTGAATTGAAATTGCAAGAAAGCGCGCCGTTCGAGGGCTGTGATTTGCCGCTGGCCTTGGGTTCGGCGCGCCTTGAAACGGTTTCGATGGGCGAGATCACGGCAGTGATGCCATTCAAAGGTCAGGCCATGTCGGTGGCCAAGGCCCTGAAATCTGTTCTTGGCACCAGTTTGCCCATGGTTGGCGAGGTTACGCAGGCCAAAGACGCAGAGCTGCTATGGTTCGGGCCGGGGCAATGGCTGGTTTTTTCAAATAAACCCGACCAGATAAAAGATGCTTTACAAGGGCTGGCGGCGGTTGTTGACCAGTCAGATGGCTGGCTGGGGTTGGTTTTGTCTGGTAAAGACGCTGGTGCCATGATGGCGCGGCTTTGCCCGCTGGATTTCGATGGTCTGGCAGTTGGGCAAGTGGCGCGAACTGATTTTTGCCATGTATCGACGATGATCATTCCCGTTGAGGACGGTTGCCGGATAATGGTGCCTCGGTCATATGCGGTTTCGGTTTACGAAAATATTCTGATGACGATGAAATCACTGGCGGCGCAAAACCTGCTGGGCTGATGGCCTGTTATGATCCGGTTTTCAACTGATACCCGGGCGCGGCGATGGTTTTGACGGTGGTGATGGGGTTTTGGTCGATCCATGTGCTGCGCTCCATCACAAATAATGCGGTTCCGGGGCTGGTTTGCAGCAAATCGGCCTCGGATATACTGGCATTGATCGCATAAAACCGCATGTCGCATTTGTTATAGGGTTTGTGGCGCAGCAGCCATTCATTGGCGTTTTCACGGGTAAAATCAATGCTGGTGGCCTCGGGCACGGTTTGGGTGTTTATCCAGCGGTCCTCAAACAAATAGGGCTGTTGATCGGCCAGATGCAGGGCTTGCACGTGCATTGCGGTAATTGGCGCGGGCAGGCCAAGCAGCGCCATAACGCTGCGCGGGGTTTCAAGCATTTTGGCGCTAATCAGTTGATAGCCATGGGTTACGCCTTTTTGTTCGACCTCTTTACGGATCATCGGGATTTCCAGCGTGGCGCGGGTGACCGGATTTTCGGGGATACGGGTGCCAGCCTTGCGACGCCGTTCAATCAGGCCTCGGTCCGACAGGTCTTGCATGGCGCGCTGCACGGTTGAGCGCGCACAGCCGAGCGTCAGGGCAAGGTCTTGATCGCGGGGCAACCTATCACCGGCGGCATAGGTTTTGTTCAGGATGCGGGCATGGATTATGTCGCGAATATCTGTCCAGGAATTGGATGGTTTGGTGGTCACGTTTGCTGCTCCAGCTTTGAAATGGTATTGATAAAATCCCGAATAATTTTATCCCGTTGAATGTGCTGGCCATGACGCACCACATGGCGACCGGCGCTCCAGACATCGGTGATGCAATCCTGACCGTGACCGCCAAATATAAGACTATCCAATACCGTATCGCCATCGCGGTTACAAAGCCATTGGTTGTCGGTTTCAATGCCGATGATATCTGCCAGCATTCCCGGGGCAATCATGCCTGAATTTCGGCCCGCCGCCTGTGCGCCGCCATGCGCGGCATGGTCAAACAAAACCCGCCCGCTGGAATGTTTTGCTGTGGCCAGCGCGGCGCGGCTGTGGTCGCGCAAACGCTGGGAATATTCAAAGGTTTTTAGTTCCTCGAACAGGGAGACATGCACATTTGAATCTGATCCAAACCCGATCCGGCCCTCGTGGGATAAAAATTCCGTGCCTCTGAAAATGCCGTCGCCAAGGTTGGATTCGGTGATCGGGCACAGGCCGGCAATTGCCTTGGTTTGGGCAAGATCATGGGTTTCTGTGTCGCTCATCTGGGTGCAATGGATCAGGCACCAGCGGTGATCAATGCTGTAATTATCCAGCAACCAGCGGGTAGGCGACGCGCCCAAAGCCGCGGTGACTTGCGTGATTTCGGCAATCTGTTCGGCCAGATGCATATGGATAGGGCCTTCAGGGCAAAGATCAATTGCGGTGCTTAACCCGGTGGGGCTGACAGCGCGTAATGAGTGGGGGGCCACGCCGATGGTAAAATCATCGGGGCTGTTGGCCATGGCGGCAATGGTGCCGGAATACAGATTTGCAAAGCTTTCAGGGGTGTTGCCAAAACGGGCCTGACCGCCGGTAAGCGCGCGGCCATCGCAGCCGCCAAATTGATACAAAACCGGCAGCAAGGTCAGCCCGATGCCGGTGGATTGCGCCGCGGCAATAATGCGCGCCGCCATTTCCGGTGGATCGGCATAGGGTTGGCCGTTTATGTCGTGATGCAGGTAATGGAATTCGGCAACGCTGGCAAATCCGGCCTCCAGCATTTCCATAAATACCAGTCGGGCGATCGGCATCATATGGTCCGGCGAAAGCTGGTTCAAAAACCGGAACATCCGGTTGCGCCATGTCCAGAAACTGTCGGAGCCATCGGGGCCGCGCTGTTCGGTCAGGCCCGACATGGCACGCTGAAACACATGGCTATGCAGGTTGGCAGGGGCAGGCAAGGCCAGCGACACATGGTTTGTGGCCGTGCGGTTTTGCGGGCCAATTCCGGTGATTCGGCCCTGATCAGAGATGCTGATCTGAATATCGCGCCGCCAGCCATCAGCGGTAAGCGTATGATTTGCGTGGATATACTGGGGCATCCGATCTCCGTTGACAATATTAAGTAGCTACATAATAATGATAAGTAGGCGCATTGGCAAGTTGGGGCTAAAACATGGTCAAATTGATCTGTGATGTGAAAATTGCAACTATGAAATCGGGGCAAAGCCCTTATGGGCTTGTTAGTGATGGTATTATTGCGGTTGATGCGGGTAAAATTCACTGGGTTGGGCAGGCTAAAAACCTGCCTGATAACCTTGCCAACGCCCCGCGCCAGAATTTTGACGGGCGGCTGGTAACGCCGGCATTGATTGATTGCCACACCCATATTGTGCATGGCGGCAATCGTGCCAAAGAATTTGAAATGCGTCTGAACGGGGCCAGCTATGCGGAGATTTCGCGTGCGGGTGGCGGTATTGTTGCCACGGTCGGGGCAACCCGCGCTGAAAGCAACGCAGCGCTTTTGCAAAGCGCGTTGAAACGGGTGGATGCACTGATTTCCCAAGGGGTTTGCACCATTGAAATCAAATCCGGCTATGGGCTGGATATTGAAACCGAATTGAAGATGCTGCGTGTGGCAAGGGAAATTGGCCGGTTGCGGCCCGTTACTATTCTCAGCAGTTTTCTGGCGGCCCATGCGGTGCCTGCGGGGCAAGATGCCGATCAATATATTGACGCGGTGGTTTTGCCAGCCTTGCAACAGGCCCATAGCCAAGGGCTGGTTGATGCAGTTGACGGGTTTTGTGAGGGCATTGCCTTTGACACCAGCCAGATCGCACGGGTTTTTGACATGGCTAAATCGCTGGGCTTGCCGGTGAAATTGCATGCCGAGCAATTATCAAATATCGGCGGGGCGGCATTGGCAGCACAATATGGCGCGCTATCTGCTGACCATCTGGAATATGCCAGTGAAGCGGATACAAGACAAATGGCAAAATCCGGCACGGTGGCGGTTTTATTGCCGGGGGCGTTTTATACCCTGCGCGAAAAACAAGCCCCGCCAATTGCCGCATTTCGCAAACACGGCGTTGATATGGCCGTTGCAACAGACTGGAACCCCGGGTCTTCGCCGCTTGGGTCAATTTTGCTGGCCATGAATATGGGCTGCACCCTGTTTTCCCTGACCCCCGCCGAAGCCTTGGCAGGGGTGACCCGCAACGGCGCCAAAGCGCTGGGCCTGCTGGACAGGGGCGTAATTGCAGTAGGCAACCGCGCCGATCTGGCGATCTGGGATGTGCAAGACCCCGCTGAATTGGCTTATGGCATTGCCATAAACCCCTTACATAAACGCATATTCAAAGGGCAATTTACATGATCAAAACCCTGTCTCCCGGTAAGGTAACCTTGGCACAATTGGAAACCATCTGGCGGGATGGCACAGCTGTAATGCTGGATAAATCCGCCCAGCCAAGGGTCGAGGCCGCGGCAGATCTGGTGCGCCGTGCTGCCATGGGCGACAGTGCCGTTTACGGGGTAAACACCGGTTTTGGCAAATTGGCGGCGGTTAAAATCGCCGGTAAAGACACTGAAAAACTGCAACAAAACCTGATTCTGTCCCATTGCTGCGGGGTTGGCGAGGCCCTGGATATTCCAACCACCCGCCTGATGATGGTGCTGAAATTGTTAAGCCTCGGGCGCGGGGCGTCGGGGGTGGCTTGGGGCACCATAACCTTGCTGCAAGACATGCTGGCAACAGGCGTAACGCCGGTAATTCCGTCAAAGGGTTCGGTCGGGGCCTCGGGCGATCTGGCCCCTTTGGCGCATATGGCGGCGGTGATGATCGGCGCTGGCGAGGCGGTGTTTGAAGGAGAGATAATGCAAGGCGCGGATGCATTAAACCGCGCTGGGCTGGCACCCATTATCCTCGGCCCAAAAGAAGGGCTGGCGCTGATTAATGGCACCCAGTTTTCGACTGCGTGCTGTTTGACGGGGCTTTGGGGGGCATGGGGCAATGCCCAAGGGTCGCTGATTACGGCTTCGCTTTCGACCGATGCAATCATGGGATCAACCGCGCCGCTTTTGGCGGAAATCCATTTGCTTCGTGGTCAGCAAGGGCAAATACTGGCGGCACAAACCCAGCGAGCCCTGCTGAAGGGATCGCAAATTCGCGAGAGCCACCGCGAAGATGACAGCCGCGTGCAAGACCCGTATTGCATCCGCTGTCAGCCACAGGTGAGCGGCGCAGCGATGGACCTGTTAAACGCTGCCGCCCGCACCTTGGAAATTGAGGCCAACGCGGTAACAGATAATCCGCTGGTATTGGTGGATCCAACCCATCCCGATGGCGGCTGTATTGTTTCGGGCGGCAATTTCCATGCAGAACCGGTGGCTTTTGCGGCCGATCAAATCGCCTTGGCCATTGCCGAGATCGGGTCAATATCGCAACGACGGGTGGCCTTGATGGTGGACCCGAACCTTAGCCATGATCTGCCGCCGTTTCTAACCCCTGATCCGGGCTTGAATTCGGGCCTGATGATCGCCGAGGTCACCGCCGCTGCATTGATGAGCGAAAACAAACATCTCGCCAATCCGTGCAGCACTGATTCAACCCCGACCTCGGCCAATCAGGAAGACCATGTCAGCATGGCTGCCCACGCGGCCCGGCGGCTGGGGCAGATGAATGAAAACCTGAATACCATTTTAGGGGTCGAGGCAATCTGCGCCGCCCAAGGCATTGATTTTCGCGCACCCATAAAAACCAGCAGCCCATTGCAAAAGGTGATCAAGACCTTGCGAAAACGGGTGCCAAAGCTGGAAAAAGACCGGTATCTGGCCCCCGATCTGGCAGCTGCCAGTGATATGATCCGCGCAGGAGATTTGCTTGCGGGCCTGAAACTGCCTGATTTGCAACAGGCCCCGCCACCTGAAATTCAGCCCTGACCAAAGGTAATGCTATGACTGACCCTCGCAAAAATACCCGTGTGATTTACCCGTCAACCGGAAATAAACTGACCGCCAAAAGCTGGATGACCGAAGCACCCTTGCGTATGTTGATGAACAATCTGCACCCCGATGTGGCCGAAAACCCGCATGAACTGGTGGTTTACGGCGGTATTGGCCGCGCTGCACGCACATGGAAAGACTTTGACATCATTGTCGATAGCCTGAAAAATCTGGAAGAGGACGAAACCCTTGTGGTGCAATCAGGCAAGGCAGTGGCGGTGGTCAAAACCCATATTGATGCGCCAAGGGTTTTGATTGCCAATTCCAATCTGGTGCCCCATTGGGCCAATTGGGACCACTTTAACGAGCTCGATAAAAAAGGTCTGGCCATGTATGGGCAAATGACGGCTGGTTCTTGGATATATATCGGTTCACAAGGCATTGTGCAGGGCACCTATGAAACCTTTGCCGAGGCGGGGCGGCAGCATTATGATGGCAATCTGCGCGGCAAATGGATTTTAACCGGCGGTTTGGGCGGTATGGGCGGCGCGCAACCTCTGGCGGCTGTGATGGCGGGGGCCTGTTGTCTGGCGGTGGAATGTAATCCTGAAAGCATCGATTTCAGGCTTCGCACTGGCTATGTCGATGAAAAAACCGACAATATTGACGAAGCCTTGGCAATGATTGATGGCTGGACCAAAGCCGGCCAGGCCAAATCCGTGGGTTTGCTGGGCAATGCGGCAGATGTTTTTCCAGCGCTGTTCAAACGCGGGGTGCGCCCCGATATTGTTACCGACCAGACCAGCGCCCATGATCCGCGCCACGGGTATTTGCCGCTGGGCTGGACCATCGGCCAATGGAAAGAAAAACAGGAAAGTGACCCCAAGATGGTCGAAAAGGCCGCGCGGGCCAGCATGAAAATTCAGGTGGCGGCGATGGTTGATTTCCATAATGCCGGAGTGCCAACCGTGGATTATGGCAACAATATCCGTCAAGTCGCGCTGGACGAAGGCCTAAAGGATGCGTTTGCTTTTCCGGGATTTGTGCCTGCTTATATCCGGCCTTTATTTTGTCGGGGCATCGGCCCGTTTCGCTGGGTTGCCCTGTCGGGGGATCCCGAAGATATCTATAAAACCGATCAGAAGATGAAAGAATTATTCCCTAAAAACACCCATCTGCATCATTGGCTGGATATGGCACGCGAACGTATTCCGTTTCAGGGCTTGCCAGCGCGTATCGCCTGGATCGGGCTGGGCGACCGGCACCGCGCCGGGCTGGCATTTAATGAAATGGTCGCCAGCGGTGAACTTTCAGCCCCGATCGTGATTGGCCGTGACCATCTGGATAGCGGATCGGTTGCGTCACCCAACCGCGAAACAGAATCGATGAAAGACGGGTCCGATGCGGTATCGGACTGGCCGCTTTTGAATGCGCTGATAAACACCGCATCGGGGGCCACATGGGTTAGCCTGCATCATGGTGGCGGGGTTGGCATGGGGTTTTCGCAACATTCCGGCGTGGTGATTTGCGCGGATGGCAGCGCGGCAGCGGCAAAACGGCTGGAGCGGGTGTTATGGAATGACCCCGCCAGCGGCGTGTGGCGCCACGCCGATGCGGGCTATGAATTGGCGTTGCAAACCGCGCGGGAAAAAGGCCTGAACCTGCCGGCTATTTTATAGGATTGCAGCCGCTAAAATTCCTGAGAATAGCCAAGTTCGGCACCAAGGCTGATATTGTTCATCGAGGCGGTTTGATTGGCACCAAAGCTAATCTGGCCGGTTTTGCCAACCTTTGTGTTGAAATTCAGCGACAGCCGTTGAATGATATTTGCATCATTGGCCTGTTGTTCAACCGCATAAGCAAAGCTGAGATTGCCCCGCCCGACATCAATGGCAGCGCCGATATCGGCGGCAAAAAACCAGCCAGCGGTGCCCGGTTCGGAAATGGTAAATTCAGGCGCGCCAACCCCTGCGGTTACAAAAGACGAGGTAACCGTGCGGATATTGTCCAGAAATTCACCATTCAGCGAAACCCCGCCAAACACCGTCATTTTGGTTTGCAAAGAAATATAAATGGGCCGGTCAAATTTCAACCCTGATGAAGCAATCAGCGAATGGTAAACCTGCCCTTGCACCGCAAGGTTAAGCCCACCGCCGCCGGTTTCGGTATAGCCGCCGATATAAGTAATCAGATAATCAAGCGACCCGTAAAAGGTCACTTGCAGGTCGGTTTGAACATCGCCGGTCGGGTCTCCGTATTCGCCAAAAGTGTTGGAAAAGGACAGGCGCGGCACAATATTCAGATAGGTGCTGTTAAAACTGGCGCTGGCAATTTTATCAACGGTTACCCCGTTGCTGGTGAAATTAATGGCGCGGTCACTGTCAAAGGCCACGCTGCCCAAGGACAAAAACCCGTCCAGCCAAAAGCCCGGATAGATAAAGTTGTTGATCGAGCCAAACCCAGAAACCTGAATCCCTTGGCCGGTCAGGCTACCGCCATCCCCAAAGCTGACATTGCTGGTGGCATAACCCGCCGTAACGCCGATAATTTTGTCTTTGCTTAAACGATAATCAATTCCGACCAGCATATTATTGGCGGAAAAATCAAACCCTTCGCTGTTAAGGGTTTCATCGCGGCTGCCAAAGGCAAATTCGCCAGCGATAAACATGCCCCAAGGTGATTCATTACTGAATGCATCATTCTGGTCAGCCGGAACCCCCAGCAAAAATTCACCGATATCCTGTAGCGCGCGGCTAGGAATGGTCGCGCCGTCAATGCTTAGGCTAACCCCCGAAAGATCAATGCCGCGCGTGTTGCCGCGCAACACAGAATCGAGCCGCCCTTGCACCACATTGCCAAGCCCGCGCGCCACCAGAGCGGTTGAATCAAGCGCTGCAAAATGCTCCTCGTTTCGCAAGGCCCGCATGGCCTCGTCTACATTTTCACCGTTATTGATGGCGGTCTGGATATTTACACAGACGGTCAGAAAATCGGTTAGTTCTGCACCGCCAGCTCCGCCTGAAATCGCAAAATTGCAGCTTTCCAGAAAAGCACTGGCCATTTCTGCCAGTTCCGGAATCGCAGAAGCACCCGAACCGGCATCGCCGTCAAATTCGATCATTTCAATAGTCAGATTGGCGAATGAGGAATTGACCCCGGCAATTGCCGGATTGGTGCCCTCGTATTGAATGGTAACCGACCCGTTAACAAAACTGGCAGCAGGGGTAAAGGTAATGTCCTGACCCGATATTGCAAAAACCCCGATCGTGCCCGCATCGGGCAAAGAACCGGCAATCAGGGTTACAACGGTTGCATCAGGCCCCGTGTCAACCACATTAAGGTCATTGGCCAGCACCGCAACGGTTGTTATCAGCGACGGGATCGCAGATCTTGTGTCGTCAATCGCCAAAAGCCCGCCCTGATTAACCACCAGAACCGTAACCGTGGCGATATTGGAAACCAGATTATCAGCGTTATAGGCAACATAATCAAAACTGTCAGTGCCATCAAAACTGGCATCGGGTGTGTAAATAAATACATTGGTCAGCGGATTAATGGACACAGAACCATTGGCAGGTTGCGCCCCGCTTAGGGCAATGCGTGAAACCTCGCCGCCAGTGTCATTGGCAATGACATCGATATTAATCGCAACACCTGATTCTGCTGTGGCTGTATCATCCACACCAAAACCCGCATCAAAGGCGGTTGGCCCAAGGGTGCCGTCATCATTCAGCAAATATCCGACAATATTTGCCGGAGCAGCATCTACGGTAAGGCCGTTATAGCTGGCGCTGGCTTGGGCAAGGAAGGTGCCAATGGCTCCGTTTTCGTCAATACTCAGGTTCGCCATTGGGTTTAGCAGCGGCGCATAGATGTCTTCTTGTTGCTCTAGACGTGCCAAAAGGTTGCTTAAGGGTGGGTCATTCGGGTCTCGGGCCTCGCATAGGGCCAGACCATAGGCGTTAAACAACGCAGTTCCATCAACGCCACCAACCCTGCCGGTGCAATTATCGTCAACCTCGGTGCCCGCACGGTTGGGCAAATGGCACGACAGGCAGGCCTCGGGGGTTTGGGTGCTGTTGGGAAAATGACCGTTATAGCGGCTCGACATTGAATCCGCCAAAACACCCGGAATACGCAAGGGCCCGTTTGGCGTGCCAATGATGGTAGCAAAAGCAGAGTTGCCAACCCGCCGACCGGTGCCGTCATCAACCGTATAGTCAAAGCGCAAGTTGGCCTGTTCGCCCAGTTCAATAAAATCAAACCGTGCCGGATCTATCACAATTATGCCGCTGGAAACCGGAAAATCCAGATCAAAATCAGGGGGCACCGGCAGGTCGAACCGGTTCAAAAGCCTGGCCTGAATAACCGGTTCGACAACCACCAGAACATCAAGCGGGTCGGGGTCGCTTACATCAGGCGAGACCAGCAAATCAACCGAATAGACCGGTTCGGAATCGTCTCTGTCCGGTGTTACAACGATGATTTCAGCGGTGGGGAAATCCGGAGACCCTGTGACTGAAACCACCAGCTCGGCGGTGGAAGGCACGCCAAAAACATCGGATACCTGATATATAATCGAAAAATCTTCGTTGCTATCCGGGTCCGGTGTGACATGCAGGGTTTTGGCATCTGCTGAAATTATGGCGCTACCGAGGCCGGTGATGCTGCCAAGACCGGTGATTAAAAGCCCGGCAAAATCTTCGTCGCTGTCATTTGCCAACACATCAATCACAACCCTTATGCTGTCCTCATCTACGGTTGCCACATCGTCAACCGCGACCGGTGGGTCATTTCCGGGAACCGATGTTACAATGTTGATGTCCACCCGAATGTTATCTGACCTGCCGCCTTCGCTATCAATCGCTACATATACAAAGCTGTCGGTCGGGTTTACCGCGGCTTCGCCCGCCTCATATGTAAAATTCTCGTTTGCATAAAATTCAAAATTCGGATCATGCAGCGGGGCGGTTACCAGTTCTGCCGTCAGCAGGGTGCCAAGATCGGTCGGGTCTGTATCGGGGTCGCCGTCGGGATCAATATCAAGCAATATATTGTTAACAAAGCCACCGCCAACCTGTGCAACATTGGACGTGAGCTCAAAAACAATCAGGGTTTTTACGGTTGCGCCGGGGATTGGATCAATATTGGTAAAGCAAAAAGCCACGGTGTTTTCGGCAATCATTGCAGCACTGGTTGGCCTGAACCCATATTCATTAACAGGGGTTAAAACCAATGTATAATCGGGATTGGCGCTGCTACAAACCCCTGCGGTGTTGCGGCGGCGATTGCCGCGCTATATTAACTTGCAGCACCGGTATCAAAGTTAAGTCGCACCGCATCTTCGCCCGGCCTTATGACAACACTGCTTTGATCGGTCGCATCCTAAATGCCGGTGATCCGCGCCAAGGACGAGGTGTCATTACTGGCGGGGGATTGATCAAAATCCAGACCCGGTAAAATCGCGATATCAAGTAATGCCTGATCACCCGGGATGGTTTGCATCCGGTTTGCCGAGGCAATGCTGGGCGCATAATCAAATTCGATGGCATGAACGCCGGTCAGGGAATCATCAAAATCAGTTGCTGGCGTCAGGGTGGTGCCATTATAGTAAGCTTTCAAAAAAGTCGGGTATCCCGGCTCAAAATCAAGGCTAAGGGTATCGCCGCCCACATGGCAGGTGGCACAAGTTACCTCTACTTCGTATCCATAAAGTGGCGCAGCAGCCTGATCTGCTGCGGCCAGAAAAATTGCTGGCATAGACGGTGATGCCAAAGCAGAACCGGCAAAGCCGGCAAAAAATGTGCTTAGCAAAGCCACATGTTTCAAATAGGTATTCATGTAACCCCCAATACCGGCCAAGATCACCGCAGCGGTCTGTTAATTCCAGCCGCCACCACCACCTGTGCCGCCACCGCGTCGATCGTCTGCGTTTTCGTCAGGTTCGGCAACTGGTGCGACAGCCCCGTCAATAACCGGCGCAGCAACAACAATGCTGGGACCAAGCCCCGAATTAATGCGCAAAGCAGCCAATAAAGTCGGAGAAATAAAGCCATTGGCAGGCGCGCCAATATCGGCCTGAAAACGCCGAACCACGGCGCGGGTTTCGGGGGTAATAGCCCCATCGGGCGCAGAGGCCAAATAGCCAAGCCGGTTCAACAGGGTTTCGACCTCAGCCAGATTTTTACGGGGCAATTGTTCGTCCTGCACCGGCTAGCGAACATAGGTAAAACCCACATCCCCATAGCCAACAGGCGCACAGGCCCCCAACACAAACAAACCTAACAAAAAAGGAACAGCCAAAATACGACCGTGCACAGAAATAAGAAATTTCACGATAACAGTCCCCTAAACTGTTGGTTGCAGTTTTTTAACTACAGATTCCGACAAGCGTAGGTTTGATTATATTTTAAGTCAATTTATTTGCAGATTTGATCCTGTTTACCGCTGCCCCGGCACCATCAGCCCTGCGGTTTTGGCATCGGCCAGGGTTTGGTCCAGCGATTTAACTGCCAATTCCATCAACCGGTCAATCTCGGATTTGGTGATCACCAAGGGCGGAGAAATAATCATTTTATCGCCAACATGGCGCATGATTAACCCGTTGGCAAAGCAATGGTCACGGCAAATCAAGCCGACCGCGCCTGCGTCCCTAAAGGGCGCGCGGGCGAATTTATCGGGGGAAAGCTCAATGGCGGCAACCATGCCGATATGCCTTGCCTCGCCCACCAGCGGATGGTCGGCCAACTGCCGCCAAAGGTTGCCCAGATAAGGTCCGGTTTCGTCGCGCACGGTTTCAATAATTTTTTCTTCTTCCAAAATACGCAGGTTTTCCAGCGCTACGGCAGCGGCCACCGGATGGCCGGAATAGGTGTAGCCATGGTTGAAATCGCCAGCCTTTTCAGCAAATACCGCCGCAATTTTTTCGCTGATTACCGAACCACCGATGGGTTGATAGCCCGAAGACAGCCCCTTGGCGATGGTTATGATATCGGGCCGGATACCAAAAGTATCAGAGCCAAACCAGTTGCCGGTGCGGCCAAAGCCGGTGATAACCTCGTCGGCAATCAGCAATATCTCATGCGCATCACAAATACGCTGGATTTCGGGCCAATAGGTTGCGGGTGGCACAATAACCCCGCCGGCGCCCTGCACCGGTTCGGCAATAAAGGCGGCAACATTTTCAACGCCCAGTCGTTCAATCTCAAACTCCAACGCGCGGGCGGTTTTCAGGCCGAATTCATCGGGGGACATTTCCCCCCCCTCGGCATACCAATAGGGTTGGTCGATATGGGTGATGCCGGGAATCGGCAGGCCGCCTTGCGCGTGCATCGCCGCCATGCCGCCAAGGCTGGCAGACCCCATAGCCGAGCCATGATAGCCGTTTTTGCGGCTGATAATTGTGGTTTTTGACGGCTTGCCAAGGGATGCCCAGTAATGGCGCACCAGCCGGATATTGGTGTCATTGGCCTCGGAACCCGAGCAGGCAAAAAAGGTGCGGTTCAAATCACCGGGGGCCAGTTCGGCGATGCGCGCTGCCAGATTGATCACCTGCGGATGGGTGGTGCCGAAAAACGTGTTATAATAGGGCAATTCGCGCATTTGGCGGCTGGCAATATCGGCCAGTTCTGACCGGCCATAGCCGATATTGACACACCAAAGCCCCGCCATGGCATCCAGAATTTCCACACCTTCGCTATCGGTTAGCATCACCCCGTTGGCGCGGGTTATTACCCGCGCACCCTTTGCGTTTAGCTCCGCTGTATCTGAAAACGGGTGCATATGATGCGCGGCATCTGTTGCTTGCATTTCAGCAGTCGGGGGGTGATTGGTGATATGATTCATGAGACCTGTCCACAATAAAGGTTGCGGTCAGGTTGGCCTAGAACATTGCCAAGATCAATCGAAATTAATGCCTTTGTCAAAGGTGGATAAAATATCCAGCAATTCGCTTTGGCGCACCGGTTTTGACAGGCTGTCGCTAAACCCCGCCGCCTGAAATTTAGGGTTTTGGCTGACAAATACATCGGCAGATAACGCAATGATGGAAACCGGCCTGACCTGAGCCATGGTTTCATGGGCGCGAATTTCGGCTGTGGCCTGAATGCCGTCCATTTCGGGCATTTGAATATCCATAAAAATCATATCAAAATCGGTGTCCGCCGCGTGTTGCACAGCCTCGGTTCCTGTGCGCACCCGGGTGATGTTAATGCCGGTTTCTTCCAGCATGACCTGAAACACAAATGCGTTTGAATCATTATCCTCGGCCAACAGAACACTCAGGTTTTCAGGCAGGGATTTTTGCATCGGTCGCGGGCTGTGCAGTTCGGATTTGCTGGGATCAACCAAAACATGCACCGTAAAGACCGTGCCTTTGCCAAGGCTGGATTCAACCTCGATCTTGCCTTGCATCAATTCCACCAGATCGCGCACCACGGTCAGGCCAAGGCCGGTACCGCCACGCGCAGCCGATTCGATGGGGTTGGCAGAGCTGAAAGCCTCAAAAATGTCTTTACTGGCCTCGGGAGACATGCCTATTCCGGTGTCTTTTACCGAAATCGACAGTTGCAATCTGCCATCAACATCAGGTTTCAGCCCTGCGCTGACCAGCACGCACCCCTTATCTGTATAGCGCAGCGCATTGGAAATCAGGTTGGTTAAAACCTGACCCAGCCGGAATTTATCAAAATGAATGCGTGGGTCCGCGCAAAAACCAACCTCCAGCTTCAGTTCGAGATTCCGGGCCCGGGCGCGGTCGGCAAAAGAGGCAATATGCAATGTCAAAAAATCATTCAGGTCAAAATCAACCGGTGCCAGCGCCGATTGCCCCGATTTGGCTTTGCTGATTTCCAGCACCTGGTTGGCAATGCTGAGCATGGATTCGCAGGCATCCATCAGCACGGTTAAATAGCGTTTCTGGATAGGGTCAAGATTGGTGCGTAACAACGCATCGGCCATGCCAAACACCCCGTTCATCGGCGAACGGATTTCATGGCTGATGGTTGCCAGAAACTGGTCTTTATCGCGAAGCTGTTCCTGAAGATCAGCAATGGTCGGGGATTCGGGCAATCCGGTTCTCCTGCAAAATTTTCCACAACCTGCCGCAAAACGTTTGACAAATGCTTACCATTGATCGCCAGACCGGCAAGTTTTGATCTGTGCCTTGGAAAGAGGCGAATATTTTGGAATAATTGTCGTTTACGGGTGTTAAACCTGCCTTGAAATATTGTTACTATGCCGGATCAATTACCGTGGGCGGAAAACATGTCTGACAAAATAAATTTCAGCCTCGACGGGGTTCAGGTTTCGGCCAATGCTGGCGAAAGCATCTGGGATGTGGCCAAACGGCTGGGCACCGATATTCCGTATCTTTGCCACGCGGATCAACCCGGATATCGCAGCGATGGTAATTGCCGCGCCTGTATGGTTGAAATTGATGGTGAACGAGTGCTGGCCGCCAGCTGTGTGCGCCAGCCGGTTAAGGGCATGGTGGTTAAATCCAGCTCCGCACGGGCAAAATCCGCGCGCAAAATGGTTGTTGAGATGCTGGTCACCGATCAGCCGGCGCGTGAAATAGCCCATGATCGTTCATCACATTTCTGGGCTACCGCCGATTCGCTTGAATTACCCGAAAGCCGTTTGCCAAAATGTGATAGTTTACCGTTATTGGATGCCAGCCATGTGGCAATGCGGGTTAATCTGGACGCTTGTATCCATTGTAACCTCTGTGTGCAGGCCTGCCGCGAGGTTCAGGTTAATGATGTGATCGGCATGTCGGGGCGCGGGCGCGACGCAAAAATCACCTTTGATATCCGTGATCCGATGGGCGTGTCTACTTGTGTGGCATGTGGTGAATGCGTGCAAGCCTGCCCGACAGGCGCGTTAATGCCAGCCACCGGCGTTGATATTTCTGAACGTGGCGATAGTCAGGATTTTGACCGCGAGGTCAAAACCGTTTGCCCTTATTGCGGGGTTGGCTGTCAGATTTCGATCAAGATCAAAGACGATAAAATCGCCTGGGTTGACGGGGTGGATGGCCCTGCCAACCAGCAGCGGCTTTGTGTCAAAGGCCGGTTTGGCATGGATTATATCAGCCACCCGCACCGTTTAACCAAGCCACTTATCCGGCTTGAAAATGCGCCAAAAGGCCTGAATGTTGATCCGGCCAATCCGTTTACCCATTTTCGTGAGGCCACATGGGACGAAGCATTGGATATGGCTGCCGGTGGTTTTGCAAGTTTGCGTGATAATAAGGGCGGAAAATCGGTCGCCGGTTTTGGTTCTGCCAAATGTTCCAATGAAGAAGCATATCTGTTTCAAAAGCTGATCCGTGCTGGGTTTGGCCATAATAATGTCGACCATTGCACGCGGCTTTGCCATGCCAGCTCGGTTGCGGCATTGATGGAAAATGTCGGGTCTGCGGCGGTTACCGCCACCTTTAACCAGATTGAAAATGCCGATTGCGCCATAATTATCGGTGCAAATGCGGTGGAAAACCATCCGGTTGCCGCCACCTATTTCAAACAATTCGCCAAGCGCGGCGGTAATCTGATTGTCATGGACCCGCGCGGGGTTGGCATGGGGCGTCACGCGCGGCATCTGCTGAAATTCAAGCCCGGCGGAGACGTTTCCCTGATAAATGCCATCATGCATGTGATCATGGAGGAAGGGCTGGAGGATAAGGATTATATCGCCAAACATACCGAAAACTGGCAAGCCCTGAAAACCCTGTTAAAGGACCACGCGCCCGAAAAAATGGCAAGCATTTGTGGTATTGATGCGGCCACCATCCGCATAGTCGCGCGGGAATTTGCAGCAGCCGATGCGGCGATGATTTTCTGGGGTATGGGGGTTTCGCAGCATATCCATGGCACGGATAACGCACGCGCGCTGATTTCCTTGGCGTTGATGACCGGCAATATCGGCAAACCCGGTGCAGGGTTACATCCGCTTCGCGGGCAGAATAATGTGCAGGGCGCCTCGGATGCTGGGATGATTCCGATGCTTTTACCCGATTACCAGACGGTGACCGATGACGGGGTGCGCGCTGCCTTTACCGAAATCTGGGATAGCGAGGATTTTGGCGCTGAAAAAGGCCTGACGGTGGTCGAGATTATCGAGGCGATTCATAATGACCAAATCCAAGGCATGTATATTCTGGGCGAAAACCCCGCCATGTCCGACCCCGATGTCAGCCATGCCCGCGCGGCCTTGCAAAAACTGGAACATCTTGTCGTGCAGGATATTTTTCTGACCGAAACCGCCAATTACGCCGATGTCATTCTGCCAGCGGCGGCTTGGGCGGAAAAAACCGGCACTGTCACCAACACCAACCGCCAAGTGCAAATGGGCCGGCCAGCTTTGCCCAGCCCGGGACAGGCGCGGGCCGATTGGTTGATCACCACCCAATTGGCACAGCGGCTGGGGTTGAACTGGGATTACACCCATCCGCGAGAGGTGTTTGCCGAAATGAAGCTGACCATGAAATCCTTTAACAACATCACATGGGAACGGCTGGAGCGCGAGGCCGTGACCTATCCCAGCCTGTCAGCCGAGGACCCCGGCCAAGCGATTGTGTTTGCTGATGGCTTCCCGCGTGAAAATGGCCGCGCACGTTTTGCGCCGGTTCACGTTACCTCGCCTGCGGAAACGCCGGATCAGGATTACCCCTTTGTGCTGATAACAGGCAGGCAGCTGGAGCACTGGCATACCGGTTCCATGACCCGTCGCACAAAAGTTCTGGACGCGATGGAGCCAGAGGCCAATTGCTCGCTTCACCCAGATACATTGCGTGATATGGGCGTGGCGGCGGGCGGCATGATCTGCCTGACCACAAGGCGCGGCAGCATTAAAATCATGGCAAGGGCAGATCGTGCCGTTGCGCGTGACAATGTGTTTTTGCCCTTTGCCTATGTGGAGGCCGCCGCCAATATCCTGACCAATTCTGCGCTGGACCCGGTGGGGAAAATCCCTGAATTCAAATTTTCAGCGGTAAAGGTAGAAATCGCCTGATCAGCTGAATTAAAACGACCCTAAGGAATGCATTAATATGTGGGAAGAACGCTACGCAACGCCGGAATACCTGTTCGGCAAAGACCCGTCGATTTTCATCACAGAGAAAACGCAATACTTGAAAGCCGGTCAATCCGCCTTGGTTGTGGCCGATGGCGAGGGGCGCAATTCGGTATTTATTGCCCAACAAGGCTTGAATGTTTCAGCCATGGACGGCGCCCCGAACGCTGTTGAAAAAGCCAAAGCACTGGCGCAAGAACATGCTGTAACAGTCGATTTTCAGGTTGCGGATATTATGACATGGGATTGGGACGCTGTTCAGTATGATCTGGTAGTTGGCATTTTTATCCAGTTTTCCGGCCCCGATTCCCGTATCGAGGTGTTTGAGGGGCTAAAGCGCTGCCTGAAACCCGGCGGTGTTTTGCTGTTGCATGGTTACACACCCGAACAAATCAAGCTCGGCACTGGCGGCCCGCCTTTTGTGGAAAACATGTATACCGAAAAATTGCTTGCAGGCAGCTTTGCCGATTTTGAAATACTTGAGCTAACCGCCTATCAGCGCGAGGTGCAAGAAGGCCGTGGCCATTCCGGCATGTCAGCCCTGATTGATCTGGTGGCGCGCAAACGCCCGTAAATAACCCGTAGGGTGCGTGGTCCCCACGCACCGTTCACCCGAGTTAAACGCTCAAACAAATATATTTCATTTCCAGATAATCCTCGGTGCCATGATGCGACCCTTCACGGCCAAGGCCGGATTGTTTAACCCCGCCAAACGGCGCGACTTCGGTTGAAATCAACCCGGTATTAACCCCGACCATGCCATATTCCAGCGCCTCGGCTACGCGCCAGACCCGCGACAAGTTATTGGCGTAAAAATAACTGGCAAGGCCAAATATGGTATCATTGGCCTGTTCGATCACGTCGGCCTCGTCCTTGAAGCTGAACAAGGGCGCAACGGGGCCGAATGTTTCGTCATTTGTTACCAGCATATCGCGGGTAACACCGGTTAAAATTGTTGGTTCAAAAAACGTGCCACCCAGCGCATGGCGTTGGCCGCCAGCTGCAATTTTGGCACCTTTGGCAGTAGCGTCTTTGATATGTTCCTCAACCTTTTCAACCGCCGCCCGGGTGATCAGCGGGCCGGTGGTTGTGCCACCCTCGAACCCGTCACCAACCTGCATTTTACCAACTGCAACTGCCAGTTTGCTGGCGAATTCATCATACACAGCTTCTTGCACGTAAATCCGGTTGGCGCAGACACAGGTCTGGCCGTTATTGCGGTATTTGGAGATCATCGCGCCCTCGACCGCTGCGTCCAGATCCGCGTCATCAAACACGATAAACGGCGCATTGCCGCCCAGCTCCATGCTCATTTTCATCACCTGCGCCGCGCCTTGGGCCAGTAAAATGCGCCCGACCTCGGTGGAACCGGTAAAGGTCAGTTTGCGGACTTTGGGGTTGCTTGTCATTTCCCCACCCACATCCGCCGCATGTTTCGAGGTCACCACACTAAACACCCCCTTTGGCACGCCAGCACGTTCGGCCAGCAATGCCATGGCCAGCGCCGAAAGCGGGGTTTCGGCGGCTGGTTTGGCCACAAAGGTGCAGCCAACCGCCAGTGCGGGGCCAACCTTGCGGGCGATCATGGCATTGGGGAAATTCCACGGTGTAATCGATGCCACAACCCCGATCGGCTGTTTGATCACCACGATACGTTTATCAGGCTGATGGCCCGGAATAGTCTCGCCGTAAACCCGCTTGGCCTCCTCGGAAAACCACTCGATAAAGCTGGCACCATATAACACTTCGCCCTTGGCCTCAGCCAATGGTTTGCCCATCTCTGCGGTTAGAATAGCCCCCAGATCATCGGCATTGGCCACCATCAGGTCAAACCATTTGCGCAAGATCGCAGCGCGTTCCTTGCCGGTGCGGGCCGCCCAGCCTTTTTGGGCAATATATGCCGCATCAATGGCGCGGCGGGTTTCATCCACCCCCATATCGGGCACCGAACAAATCACATCGCCGCGCGCAGGGTTAGAAACGTCAAAGGTTTTGCCACTATCGGCCTGCACCCATGCGCCATCTATATAGGCACGATCACAAAGCAGGCTTGGGTCAATCAGCATTTTGGCAAGGTTGGTCGGGTTTGTCATGGGGAAGCGGCCTTTTGAAAAATCGGGAAATATGCTAATGGAAAGGGATAACAAGGGGGCCGCTATGTCAACCAACAAAACAGTAGAAAATGACGGTGATGTTTTGACTTTTCTAGAAGGTGTCGAGAACTCGACCCGAAAAGCCGATGCGTTGAGGATGCTGGAAATGATGACCCGCGGGCGGAGTTTTCGCCGGCAAAGCCAATATTGATCTGGATGTGTTGGAAGAACTGATTAAACCAATATGAAAACCATGACGGAGCGTTACCCCTAGATGCTATTTCAGCAAGGGTATGTGGTTCGGGTAATAGATTTTGCCGGCTATTCCGGTTTCGCGTTGCCAAGGACCGCCAAAAGTAAAATTGCCAAAATCGGGCTGCCAACCAATGAAATAATAACCCAGACAAAAGGGCGACGGTTTCGGTTGCTTGCCATTTGGATGGGCAAAAAGATGACCAGCCAGACCATAAAAACTATAAATAAAAAGTAAAGAAGATAGATGAAAAAAATTTCCAATTTGTTCCCTTTTCTTTGCTGGATTTGCGGTTGGTTTGGTGTAATTTTATAGCCTATATGGTATTTAGGGTTAGGAGACATAATGTCAACACGTTGACCAACGGGCGTGTGGTTTATCTTGGGCGCCTCCCCCCTGCCAGCGGCAATGATACCCGGAAAACCGCACCGCTTTTGCTTGGCTCCAATGTCAGATTTCCATCCAGATTGCGCATAATTTCGCGGCTGATCGGCAGGCCTAATCCCGCACTGCCCGCCAATGCTGATTCCGACAGGCGCGCGAATTTCTCGAACACTTTGTCAAAATCCTTGGCCGGAATACCGGGGCCATTATCGCTGATGCCAACAATGGCCAGCTTGCCGACCGTGCGCGCTGCAATGGTAATTTCCGGTGATTTGGAATGGCCGTATTTAACCGCATTGGTGATCAGGTTGATAAACACCTGCGAAAGCCGGTCAAAGCTGGCGGTAACCATGATGGGTTTTTCCGGCAGGTTCAGGGTGATTTTCACGCCTGCTTCCTCAATCAATCCGGCAGTGCTGTCGATGGATCGCTTGATAACCTTGCCAAGGTTAACCTCCTCGATCAACAGGTTGCCGCGCCCGCTTTCCAGGTGGCTAAGGTCCAGAATTTCATCCAGTAATCGTGTTAACCTTTCGCTTTCCTCCTGAATAATACCCAGAAATTTCTGCGCCTGTTCGGTATCGATATTTTCGTTTTCGCGCAGAATCTCCGAAAATGACCGGATAGAGGTCATCGGGGTGCGTAGCTCATGGCTGACCTGGCTAAGAAACGCGTCTTTCTGCGCGCCCAGCTCGGTCAGGCGGGTATTGGCATGGCGCAGTTTCCGGGTGGATTCCTCCAACCGGCGCGACTGGTTTTCCAGCTGTTGCGAATATTCGACAATTTGCGCGGTTTCGTCCGCAATTTTCATCAGCTCGTCCACCGAAACCGTGCCACCACCGGCGATCTGGCTGACCATGGCATGGGCAGATGCAGCCCCGACCGACCCCGCCAATTGCCGCTCTACCCTTTGCACCAGATCATCGGTGGGGTCTGGCAGGCCTCTGGTTTTGCCTTGTTCCGAGGCCATATTGCTAAACAGCCGGTGGGCAGGGTTGGTGCCCAAAATCCGCTGGGCAAGGGTAAACAGATCTTCGGATGTGGCGGTGCGTGAAACCAGATAGCCGCCGATGTCTTTATTAAGGCGAAACACATCGACAAATTGCGACGACTGTATGCGTTCCAACGGGCGGGGGGTGGAAAGCAAAGATACGGTGACAAACAAAAACACATTGATGGTCATCGACCAGAACATCGAATGCACCAGCGGGTCATAATCGCTTAACCCGAACAGCGCATAGGGGCGCAGGGCGGCAATGCCGAACGGGCCGTTTTCAATCAGGGAATTTGACAGCAAAAATGCCCCCTCGAAACTGGGTAAAAACAACGTATAGGCCCAGATGAAAAATCCGGCTGAAAGACCAACCAGCGCCCCCGAACGGGTGGCACCGCGCCAGAACAAGCCCCCCAAAAGGCTGGGCATAATCTGGCTGGCCCCTGCAAATGCGATCAGCCCGATCGAGGCCAGCGCCGCTGTGCCACCCGTGATGCGAAAATAGAAATATCCCAGCAGCAAAATACCGGCAATGCTCAGGCGGCGCGAGATCAGCAAAACACTGCGAATATCGCCACTGGTGGCAGTGCGTGACGGGCTAAGCGACAACCAAAGTGGTGTGATAATATGGTTGGAAACCATGGTGGACAGGGCAATCGCGGCAATAATCACCATCGAGGTAGCCGAGGAAAACCCGCCAAGAAAAGCAAACAGCGCCAGCGTTTCCTTGCCTTGGCTAAGCGGCACGGTCAAAACATAAAGATCAGGGTTGGAACCGGCAGGCAGCAACGCATTGCCGGCAATGGCGATGGGCAGCACAAACAGGCTCATCAATAATAAATACCCCGGAAAGGCCCAACTGGCGGTGGCAAGGTGTTTTTCATCGGCGTTTTCAACCACGATCACCTGAAACATGCGCGGCAAGGTAATAATCGCCGCCGCAGATAAAAACGTCAGCGTGACCCAGCGCGAGGTGAAAATGGTTTCGGTGTTCAGCATATCGTCATTGGCCATGGCAAATATTTCCGGCAAGCCACCGGCAAAGCCCCAAACCACAAAAATACCGACGGCAAGCAGGGCCAGCAATTTGACAATCGCCTCGATGGCAATGGCGGTGACTACCCCGTGATGGCGCTCGTTCGCGTCAACATTGCGGGTGCCAAAAATAATGGTAAATACCGCCAGCCCGGCCGCCACCCAAAAGGCGGTGTAATTGGCATTGCCGCCATCCTCGGCAAACACCGAAAAACTAAGGGTGATAGATTGCAATTGCAGCGCGATATATGGCGTTGACCCGATCACCGCCAGCAGGGTAACCAGCACCGCCAAAGTGGTGCTTTTGCCATAGCGCGACGAAATCAGATCAGCAATCGAGGTAATGCGCTGCGCCCGCCCGACCCTTAGCAGTTTGCGTAACAACCACCACCAGCCAATAAAAACCAGCGTCGGGCCAAGGTAAATCGTGACAAATTCCAGCCCGTTACGCGCCGCTGACCCAACCGCGCCATAAAACGTCCAAGCCGTGCAATAAACCGAGATACTAAGCGTATAAACAAAAGGCGAGCGCAGCCAGCCAAGCCTGCCGGCATTGGCGCGATGTTCGGCCCAGAACGCAATGGCAAACAGCATCACCACATAGCCAAGGCTAACCGCCAACAGCGCATTAAACGATAACATTTACGGCTCGCTCAGCAGCCGCGCCATGCGCCGTGCCGCAATCACCAGAAAAACCCAGACGCCAAAAATATAGACATATGGTAAGGGCAGGCCAAAGATATAGCCATCAGTGGAAAAAATCTTGATGATTGGCGAGGCCAGCAAAAACGCCCCCAAAACCGGCAGCACCAGCGCGGCATCCTTGATCTTTTTACGCCGATAGGCGCGTTGGGCCAGATCGGGTTTTTGCGGATTGCTCATATGCCCAGCAATCTGCGAATTTCGGAGATAATCTCGGAATTGGAAAACGGTTTGGTCATAAACAGATCCACCCCGATTTCGGTTGCCATCTGCCGGTCACGCGGCTGGCCTTTGGCGGTTAGCATCAATACTTTGGGCATGGATTTGTCGCTGGCCTGAATGTCGCGCAAAATATCAAAACCCGATCGGTTGGGCAGCATTGCATCCAGAATAACAAGGTCGGGGGTGGTTTCATTTATGCGCTGCATGGCCGCGCCACCGTCCTTTTCAGCAAAAACCCGCAAGCCTTCTCGCCCCAACAAAAATGTCAGGGACTCAATGATGTTTGGCTCATCTTCAATAATTAAGACAGTTTTTGACAAAAAACGCTCCCGCTTTGGCCCATAGTGTAGGCGTCAAAACACGGCCAGAGCAAGGGGGTTGTGTTAAATCAATAAAATGACCCAAAGCCGAGCGTAGCGAGGCCAAGCCCAACCGAAGGGCGGGAGCCTTGCTTGACCGCTATAAAATCTCCGGTGTCGTCGCCAGAATTTGCGGCTCTGCCCGAACCGAACAATCGGCGCGCGGGCAAATACGACAACTGATGCCAATTTCTTGCGCAGGGCCAGTCGCGGGCAGCCAGTTTTTGATCAAATCCATATGTCCGGTTGAAATAAACAACATCGAGGCCTGATATTCCGGTAATTTTCCAAAATCCTGCCCCGATATATCCCGCGCTATGGCCAAACAAATAAACTGCTGGCCGCCGGGCAGATCAAGCAATGCGGTGATTGGCCTGCCGGGCTGGGCAAAGGCCTGAAACAAGGGCCAGCGCGGGCAGGCATTGCCATGGCGCGGCAAGGCAAAATCATGCAAAGGCCGCCGCAAAACCGCGCGCCCCGCGGCATTCACCACAATCAGCCCCATGTCGGGCGCGTCGATACCTGCGCGTTTCAAATGGGAAAGCCGGCGAAAAATACTGGCAAGATCCGTGTTGAATTTTTGCGCCAAAACACTTGGATGAAAGCCGCAATCTTGTGCCGCGCGCCAGAATTCAGCAAGCGGCATTTGCGCTGCGTCTTTGGTATATTGGCCAAGGTACCCTTTTGCCAGCGCGCGGCTTTCGGGGTTTTGAAGCATGGTTTCCGGGGTTGTGATGTCTTCAGCACCACCGCGATCCAGTTCGGGGAAAACATAGTTATGATATTGCAAAAACCTGTCCAGCTCCTCCTCGGGGGTGGCAGAGCTGCCGGATTGTTCGGATGCATGGTCAAAATAGGTCACCAAGGCTTGTGCTGCATCGCTTAACCGGCGGCTTTCTTCGTGGATGATATTGTGAAACCGCGATTGTTGATCCGGTTCAATATCGTCAATGGTTTTCAGGATGTTCGATGTTGAGCGAATAGCCGTGATGTTCGATAGCATACTATGCAGGCTTTCCGCCAGAAACGGATCATGGGTCAGCCGGTCCGACAGTGCCGCAATCGCGGCTTCCTGATCTCGTGATTGCCGGTAAAGCCCGGCCAGCAATCCGGCCCAGCCGGGGAACCGTGAAATCATTTCATCCACCCGGTCCGTTTCAGCCGTGCTTTCGCCGCGATGCGCAGCGGCTTCGAAAAGATCGCCCAACAGGGCGGATTCAACCGCATCGGTCAGCGCCGCAACCGGCAGTTTTAAGGCCCGTGCGATTGCCAGTAAAACCTTGCCCGCCACCGCCCTACGGTTGTGTTCGATCAGGTTTAGATAGCTCGCGGAAATGCCCGCCGCCCCGGCTAGTGCCTTTTGGGTCATGCCCGATTTGCGCCGTGCCTCGCGAATACGCGTGCCTGCAAGTGATTTTCGCATGTGTTTTCAGCCCTTTACCGCAGTGCAGTGTAAATTAATTTACAATACCTTAATATCAGTTAATAAACAATTTACAAAAAAACCACGCAAACACAATATGTTATTGCAAACTTAACAAACCGCGCCAGAATGAAGCTGGGCCATAATGGCCGACCGAATCTCGGTCACAAACCGACACGAATGGGAGGTTATTCATGTCTAAATTTCAAATGAACCGTCGCGGGTTGCTAAAATCCGGTGCTGTAGTTGGCGCCGGTATGGCAATGCCGACAATTCTTACTGCTGGCAGTCATGGCGGCTATATCAACGCGCCAACCGGCAGCACTGTTACCCTTGGTTTCAACGTTCCACAATCCGGCCCATACGCAGACGAGGGCGCGGACGAGCTGCGCGCATACCGGCTTGCGGTGACCCATCTGAACGGTGGCGGCGATGGCGGGATGATGAACACATTTTCATCCAATGCCTTGCAGGGTAACGGTATTTTGGGCAAAGAAGTTGTCTATGTTACCGGTGATACCCAAACCAAATCCGACGCGGCGCGTGCCTCTGCACAATCCATGATCCAGAAAGACGGCGCGGTGATGATCACCGGTGGTTCCAGTTCCGGTGTTGCGGTTGCGGTGCAGGCCCTGTGCCAAGAGGCCGGCATTATCTTTATGGCGGGCTTGACCCACTCCAACGACACCACTGGCAAAGACAAAAAAGCCAATGGTTTCCGGCATTTTTTCAACAGCTATATGTCCGGTGCTGCTTTGGCTCCGGTGTTGGAAAAGGCCTATGGCAATGATCGGGTCGCCTATCACCTGACGGCCGATTACAACTGGGGCTGGACCACACAGGAATCGGTTCAGGCTTCGACCGAGGCCATGGGTTGGACGACTGTAGCCAATGTATTGACACCGCTAACCGCAACCGACTTTTCGTCGTATGTGGCACCTGTGCTGAATTCCGGTGCGGATGTTCTGGTGTTGAACCATTACGGTGGCAACATGATCAACTCGCTGACAGCCGCTGTTCAGTTTGGCCTGCGGGACAAATTGGTTAATGACAAAAACTTCGAGATCGTCGTGCCGCTTTATTCGCGCCTGATGGCCCGTGGTGCGGGTGCAAATGTTAAAGGCATCTTTGGTTCCACCAACTGGCACTGGTCGCTTCAGGATGAAGGTTCAAAAGCCTTTGTTCAGTCGTTTGGTCAGGAATATGGCTTCCCGCCATCGCAAGCAGCCCATACCTGTTATGTGCAAACCCTGCTTTATGCAGATGCCTGCGAGCGTGCCGGAACCCATAACCCTTGTGGCGTCGTCGAAGCGCTTGAAGGGTATGATTTTGACGGTCTGGGCAATGGTCCTACGCATTATCGTGCCGAGGATCACCAGTGCTTCAAAGACGTGCTGGTTGTGAAGGGTAAAGAAAACCCGACCTCCGAGTTTGACCTTCTGGAAGTGGTTGAAGTGACACCGCGCGCACAGGTTGAATACCCGGTAGATCACCCGATGATGGGCGACGGCAATCTGGGCACCTGTAACCCAGGCGTCTAAGCCATCCGGAAACAAAAGTTTCGGCCGCTGCAATATTTGTGGCGGCCGGAATTCTGCATAAAACAGTTTCACAATTTCTGACATAACCGGAGCAGGTGATGGACGGCATACTTCTTCAAATTATCAACGGCTTGGACAAAGGCAGCGCCTATGCGCTGATTGCGCTGGGCCTTACCCTGATCTTCGGCACGCTTGGCGTGGTCAATTTCGCGCATGGGGCATTGTTTATGCTTGGCGCGTTTTGTGCGGTAACTTTTTCAAAAATTCTTTCGATCGCCCAAGTGGTGGTAGACCCGACAAGAACCGATTTTCTTGGCAATCCGCTAAAGGTCAAAACCCCTTATATCGAGGTCTGGTTCGGGGATTTTGGCTCGGCTGTGCTGGATTGGTCGGTGCCTTTATCCATCGCTATGGCGATTCCGGTGATGATCCTGATCGGGGTAATCATGGAACGCGGCTTGATCAAACATTTTTATAACCGCCCCCATGCGGACCAAATTCTGGTAACCTTTGGCTTGGCGATTGTTATTCAGGAAATCATCAAAGCATTTTTTGGTGCCAACCCGATTCCGCAGGCGGCACCATCCGCATTTCTCGGGTCGGTTGATCTGGGTGTCATGGTCGGCTTTGCCGAAAATGCCATCATCTATCCTTCTTGGCGGCTGATCTATTTTGGCTTTTCCGCTTTGATTATCGCGGGGGTTTTTGCGTTTTTGCGCTTTACCACCTTTGGCATGGTGGTGCGGGCCGGCATGGCGGATCGCGAAACCGTGGGCCTGCTGGGTATCAATATTGACCGCCGTTTTACCATTATGTTCGGGGTTGCGGCCGCGGTGGCCGGTTTGGCGGGGGTGATGTATACGCCGATCAATCCGCCGAATTACCATATGGGCATGGATTTTCTGGTGCTTAGCTTTGTGGTTGTGGTAGTTGGCGGCATGGGCAGCCTGCCCGGCGCGGTTCTGGCCGGATTTCTGCTGGGGATCTTGGAAAGCCTTGCTTCCATGCCTGAAATAAAAGATTTTTTCGGCGGCTTCGGCCTGTCGGCAATTGACCAGATTATCATCTATCTGGTGGCTGTAATTGTATTGCTGGTGCGACCGCGCGGTCTGCTTGGCAAAGCCGGCATGATGGAGGAATAGAGCAATGGCAAAATTCAACGACAAACGGACCCTGCTGATCTTTGCGATCATCGTTTTGCTGGCACCGGTGCTTTTGGCCCCGACAGGTGCAGCCTATCCCGATCTGATGCAGCGTTTTGCAATTTATGGTATTTTTGCCATCGGGTTCAACATTCTGTTCGGGTTGACCGGATACCTGTCCTTTGGCCATGCGGCTTTTCTGGGTGTGGGGTCTTATGCGGCGGTGTGGATGTTCAAGCTGCTGACCATGAATATCCTGCCTGCACTAATTCTGGCGGTTGTAATCGCCGGCGTGTTTTCATTGATTATCGGCTATGTCAGCCTGCGCCGCTCGGGGATTTATTTCTCGATCCTGACGCTGGCTTTCGCGCAGATGAGCTATAACCTGGCCTATTCGGTGCTAACCCCGCTGACCAATGGCGAAACCGGCCTGCAATTGCGCCTGAATGATCCACGTATTCTGGATGCGGCTTCACCCGAGGGCACATTGCCCTCCACAAACCTATTTGGTTTCGAGATGCGCGAAGTATTCTGGAACCCGACTTTTATGGGCTATGAATTGCAGTTCAATTACGGGTTTTATGTCAGTGCTTTTCTGCTTATCGCATCGTTTTATATCGCGATACGGATATTCAGATCGCCCTTTGGCATGATGCTGCGGGCGATCAAATCCAACCAGACGAGGCTGAATTATACCGGCATCAGCGCTCGGCCTTATACCTTGGCGGCGTTTGTTATTTCGGGCATGTTTGCCGGATTGGCGGGCGGTTTGCTGGCGGCGATGGACCCGCTTGCGGGGGCTGAACGCATGCAATGGACCGTTGGCGGCGAAGTGGTGCTGATGGTGGTGCTTGGCGGTATGGGCACCCTGACCGGCCCTGTTCTGGGCGCGGTATTTATCAAATATTTCGAGAATATTTTCTCGAAAATCAACGCGGTGGTTCTGCATGGCTGGTTTTCGTTTATGCCTGCATGGTTGGAAAACATCATTGTGGCCATCATCTATCCGTTTGTTGGCAAAGGCTGGCACCTGACATTGGGGGCTTTGTTTATGCTTGTGGTGATCTTTTTACCCGGCGGGCTGGTTGATGGCTCCAAACGTATCGGCGGTTTGTTCCGGCGCAAATCAAAGCAGGAGGTCTAGGCGATGGGCATTCTCGAAGTAAGCAACGTCAACAAACATTTTGGCGGATTACACGCGCTGAACAATGTTGACCTGAATGTTGAACAAGGATCTTTACACGCCATTATCGGCCCCAACGGCGCAGGCAAATCCACCTTTCTGAATTGCCTGATCGGCAAGCTGAAACCCGATACCGGATCGGTGCTGTTTGAGGGCCAGACGGTGCTGGGCAAGAAACCCCACCAGATTAACCAGCTTGGCATTTCGCGGGTGTTTCAAACGCCGGAAATCTTTACCGAACTAAGTGTGTTGGAAAACGTGATGATCCCCTGTTATGCCCACCGCGATGGCGCCTTCAAGATCAACGCTTTTGCCAAGGTGTCAAAGGATGCGGAAATCCGCAGTCAGGCCGAAACCGTGCTGGAAGACATGGGCATGAAAGACAAATTGTCGATGCATGGCGGGTCTTTGTCACGCGGTGATAAACGCCGGCTTGAAATGGCCATGTGTCTGGTGCAGGAACCAAAATTGCTGTTGCTGGACGAACCCACTGCCGGCATGGCGCGGGCCGATACCAACAACACCATTGATCTGTTGAAACATATCTCTGAATCGCGCGGTATTACCATGGTAATTATTGAGCATGACATGCATGTGGTGTTCAGCCTTGCCACCACCATTTCGGTGCTGGCCCAAGGCGCGATTATCGCCGAGGACACACCCGAAAACATCAAAACCCACCCGAAAGTCCGCGAAGCTTACCTTGGGGAGGCCGAAGTATGAACGACGCAACCAACAGACCCGCTTATCTTTCTGTGCATGATATTCACGCCTATTACGGCGAAAGCTATATCGTGCAAGGCGTTAGCTTTAACGTGCATGAAGGCGAGATTCTGGCGCTTTTGGGCCGTAATGGTGCGGGCAAAACCTCTACCTTGCGGGCCATCGCGCGGCTGGCCGACCCTGAGCTGAAACAAGGCGAGATATGGCTGGACCATCAATCGTTACATGACAAACAATCCTATCAGGCTTCTCAGTGCGGCGTGGGGCTGGTGCCCGAGGATCGCCGCATTATTCAAGGTCTGACGGTTGAGGAAAACCTGAAACTGGCCCAGATCGCACCACCGATCGGCTGGTCGGTTGAACGGATTTTTGAATTGTTCCCCCGTCTAAAAGAACGTCGTAAACAGGAAGGCACAACCCTGTCGGGCGGCGAGCAGCAAATGCTGGCCATCGGCAGGGCGCTGGCGCGGGATTTGAAATTGCTGTTGCTGGACGAACCGTTTGAAGGCCTGGCGCCGGTGATTGTGCAGGAAATCACCAAAACCCTGCAAGAAATCAGGGAATTGGGCATTACAACAATAATCGTTGAACAAAACGCGGTTGCGGCGTTAAAACTGTCGGACAGGGCGGTAATTCTGGATACGGGCGTGGTGGTATTTGACGGCTTGGCCTCGGAAGTTCTGGAAAATGTTGCACTGCGCGAAGAATATCTGGCGATCTAGGTAAAGGTATACTCATGACTGAAACACAAATCCACGCCCCGTCTGCGGAGGTTATCGCGCGCGCCCATCTGAATGATGTGCAATATCAGGAAATGTATGCGGAATCGATCAAGGATCCCGATGCATTCTGGGGCAAACAAGCCCGCGACCGGCTGCAATGGATCACACCGTTTTCAGTGGTCAAAAACAGCAGTTTTGACTATGGCAATGTCTCGATCAAATGGTTCGAAGACGGCGAATTGAATGTCTGCGCCAATTGTGTTGATCGCCATCTGGCGACACGCGGCGATCAGGTGGCGATCATCTGGGAAAGCGATGATCCGGCAATTGACAGCAAAATTACCTATAATGAATTGCATGAAAAAGTCAGCCGTCTGGCCAATGTCTATAAAAAACTGGGCGTAAGCAAAGGCGATCGTGTGGTTCTATACATGCCGATGATCCCCGAGGCTGCTTATGCAATGCTGGCCTGCGCCAGAATTGGTGCCGTGCATTCAATTGTTTTTGCAGGGTTCTCGCCCGAGGCATTGGGTTCCCGCATTGCCGATTCCGGTGCCAAACTGGTGGTTACAGCGGATGAGGCCCCGCGCGGCGGGCGCAACACGCCGCTGAAATCAAACGTCGATGCCGCGCTGAAAATTTCCGGTGATGTCACCACGCTGGTGGTGGCGCGCACCGGTGCAGATACCGGCCTGAAATCCGGCCGTGATTTTGACTATAAAACCGAAATGGCCAGCGTTAGCGCTGATTGTCCGGTTGAACCGATGAACGCCGAAGACCCGCTGTTTATCCTTTATACATCCGGTTCCACCGGCAAACCCAAAGGCGTTGTGCATAGCACGGGCGGGTATCTTTTATATGCAATGATGACCCATCAATATGTGTTTGATTACCATGATGGCGATATATACTGGTGCACCGCTGACGTAGGCTGGGTGACCGGTCACAGCTATATTGTCTATGGCCCGCTGGCCAACGGTGCGACAACTTTGATGTTTGAGGGCGTGCCTACCTATCCCGATGCGGGGCGTTTCTGGGATGTTTGCGAAAAGCATTCGGTCAATATTTTCTATACCGCCCCGACCGCGATTCGCGCATTGATGGCCCAAGGCGACAGCTTTGTCGAAGGCAAAGACCTGTCATCCCTGCGCACATTGGGATCGGTCGGCGAGCCTATCAATCCCGAAGCATGGGAGTGGTATTACAATACCATCGGCAAGGGCAATTGCCCGATCGTCGATACATGGTGGCAAACCGAAACCGGCGGCATTTTGTTGACGCCTCTGCCGGGTGCAACAGTGCTGAAACCGGGGTCAGCCACCCGACCGTTTTTTGGCATTGAACCGATTATCCTTGACCCGCAAACCGGGCAGGAAATCACCACTATGGAAGCCGAAGGCGTGCTGTGCATGAAGGAAAGCTGGCCCAGCATGATGCGCGGGGTTTATGAAAACCCCGAACGGTTCCTCAGTGCTTATTTTGCCGATTACAAAGGCTATTATTTTTCCGGCGATGGCTGCAAACGCGATGCGGATGGTTATTACTGGATCACTGGCCGTGTTGACGATGTGATCAATGTATCAGGTCACCGCATGGGCACAGCCGAGGTCGAATCGGCCCTTGTCGCCCATCCCAAAGTTTCCGAAGCTGCCGTGGTTGGCTATCCCCATGCCATCAAGGGCCAAGGTATTTATGCCTATGTCACCCTGATGGCCGGCGAGGAATATTCCGATGATTTGCGGGCTGAATTACAACAATGGGTCCGCAAAGAAATCGGCCCGATTGCCAAGCCGGACCTGTTGCAATGGGCACCCGGCCTGCCCAAAACCCGCTCCGGCAAGATCATGCGGCGTATTTTGCGTAAAATTGCTGAAAATGATTATGGTGCTTTGGGGGATACATCCACTTTGGCGGACCCGTCGGTGGTCGATGATCTGATTGAAAACCGTATGAACCGGTAAGCCGGCTATTATTACCGGTCAATACCCTCGGCCAGCGTTTCGTGGTCGAGGATAACCACAGCGCCACTTTTTATATCAAGTATGCCCAATTTACGCAGCTTGCCCAGCTCCTTGTTCATGGTTTGGCGCGAACAGCAAATAATATCTGCCAGATCGGCCTGGCTTTTTTCAATTTTCGGGCTTCGCCTCGACATAAAGTGCAAATAGGCGCGTAAACGGATATCTACCGGGTCCAGCTTATCGATGGAACGGAACGAATTGTTGCTTTCCATACGTTCCAGAAAAATCAGCGACAGGTTTTTGACAAATTCCAGATGTTGGAGATAGCCCAGCAGATGCTGTCGTGGCAAAAACAACAGGATGGTGCCCTTTTTGGCGGTGCAACTGGCGATATATTCTTTTTCTGCAATGGCCTCGATTTCGCCAATACAGCCGCCAATCTCTGCCAGATACATAAACGCGCTTTGGCCAGAATGATTAAGCCGCGATATTTCGACCTTACCGTGGGCGATCAGATAAATGCCGCTGGAAACCTGACCTTGTTCAATAAAAACCTTGTCATGCTTAAAGGTTTTAACCACAGATTTGTTCAAAAAATCTTTACCAAGATCAGCCGGAATATTTTGTAATAGCTGGCAATTGGCCAAATGCGGAAATCTTTTGCTATTTTCAATCTGGGTGTGCATGGCAAATTACTAGTCGAGGCTGTTACCCTATGCAAGATGCGCAATTTATAAAGTGTTCAAAGCGCCAATATCCGCCTACGACACACTATTCTGTGCCGTTGAAAAAGAGATCCTGCCGCCAAGAAGGAAAGTCGATCTGCGTGTTTGCGGTCATCACTTGTTAAAAGCTGGCCGCCCTCACCGAGGAAAATCCCGATGCCTTTGGCTATACTTTTTACTGAACCCACCCCGAAATTGGCTGGGCACATCGACACCTTGAACAAGCCGAACATACCGCTGATTCCTTTACTTGCTGTCGGATTGGCGACAGTTTTATCTAAAAAATTTGCATTTTTTGCATCTGATCAATAGAAAATCCGCAAAAGTAACCTGAAATTAACCAATGGTAATAAATGAAATTTAGGCCTATCTTCGGCAATTCCCGCGTAAGTCATTGCAAAAAAGCTGTTTTTCCGCTTGGCGGGTTAATAATCACAATTTCGTGTTGTATGGATTTTTTTGACATGAGCCTAAATTCCGCCTAACTTCAGATTTATGAAGAATTCGTAAACCGTAAAATTTTTGGAGAGTATCAATGAGAGCTTTAGGCATCGTTTTGTGTTCCATGTTGTTAAGTGGTTGTTTACCTCAGGGTAATTTTCAAATTACAGAAACCAGTTCGCCCAATAGCTTCTCCGTCCCCACGATTGTCAGTGGCAATTGTGGGGCGGCTGGGCTGCAACAGCTGCTGGAACAAAACGAATCGGCGCTTTCGGGGGTTACCTTGCCCGCCGGAACCCGCATCATTCGCCCCGGCACGGTTTATACCCATGATGCAGTCAGAACGCGGTTGAATATCGGCATTGCCGCCAATGGCACAATTGTCCACGTTGCTTGCGGCTAAACCAAAACATCAAATCCCCAGATTTGCACCTGACCTATTGCGCCCCGTGGGGCGCAAATGTTACAGTTTTGAAATAAAGCTATCTGCAACAGGCAAAGGATGCAGCACCCATGACTGAACGCCCTACTTTCTTTGACAAAGACGCCCTGATGGAATGTGCCCGTGGCGAGATGTTTGGCCCCGGAAACGCGCTTTTGCCCGCGCCGCCCATGTTGATGATGGACCGGATTACCGATGTTTCCGCAGATGGCGGTGAGCATGGCAAGGGTCATATCACCGCAGAATTCGACATCCATCCCGATCTCTGGTTTTTCCAGTGTCATTTCCTGTCAGATCCGGTGATGCCGGGCTGTTTGGGTCTGGATGGTTTGTGGCAGCTAACCGGTTTCAACCTTGGCTGGCGTAATATGCAGGGCAAGGGCCGCGCGCTGGGGGTTGGCGAGGTCAAGCTGACCAGCATGATCACGCCGGATAAAAAACTGCTGGAATATGATGTGCAGTTCACCCGTATCATTGATCGTCGCCTGAAACTGGGCGTGGCCAATGGCACCGTTAAAATTGACGGAGAGCTGGCCTTTACGGTTACCGATATGAAAGTCGGGCTGTTTCAGGAATAAACCACTCGTTTTTTGTGGCAGCTATGACTATATGCTGGGCAAGTTCAGAACAAAGGAAATATCATGCGTCGAGTCGTTATAACCGGAATCGGAATTGTGTCTTCTATCGGAGTGAACGCGGAGCAGGTCAATGCCTCGCTTAAATCCGGCAAATCCGGCATTTCTTTTGCGCCGGATCACGAAACCCACGGCTTTCGCAGCCGCATTCAAGGCAAGCCCGATATCGACGTAAAAGAACATATTGATAAGCGCAATTTCCGGTTTATGGGCGATGGCGCGGCTTATACCTATATCGCCATGCAACAGGCGATTGACGATTCCGGGCTGGAAGACAGCGATGTTTCCAATGAGCGCACCGGCTTGGTGGTTGGCTCTGGCGGGCCATCAACCCATCACCTGTTTAACGCCCACAAGATCGTGATTGAAAAAGGCGCACCCAAACGCATGGGGCCGTTTATGGTAACGCGGGGCATGTCCTCGACCACGTCGGCCTGTCTGGCCACACCTTTCAAGATCAAAGGCGTGAATTATTCGATTACCTCGGCCTGTTCCACCTCGGCCCATTGCATCGGCAACGGGGTTGAGCAAATCCAGTTTGGCAAACAGGACATCGTTTTTGCCGGTGGAGGCGAGGAACTGGACTGGACGTTATCTTGTCTGTTTGACGCCATGGGCGCGATGAGCAGCAAATATAACGAAACGCCAGAATTGGCCAGCCGTGCGTTTGATGCCAACCGCGACGGGTTTGTCATTGCCGGCGGTGGCGGCATTGTGGTGCTTGAGGAATTATCGCATGCCTTGGCGCGCGGTGCCAAAATATACGCAGAGGTCACCGGTTACGGGGCCACATCCGATGGCCATGATATGGTTGCACCCAGTGGCGAGGGCGGCGAGCGCTCAATGAAACTGGCGATGTCGACCCTTGGCGATCACAAGGTTTCCTATATCAACGCCCATGGCACCTCGACCCCTGCGGGCGATGTGACCGAGGTAAAAGCCGTGCGCAATGTATTTGGCGAGGGTTCTACCCCGCCGATTTCCAGCACCAAATCCCTGACGGGGCACAGCTTGGGTGCCACTGGCGCACAAGAAGCCATCTATTCGTTGCTGATGCTTCAGGATGATTATATCGCGGCATCGGCTAATGTGGTTGACCTCGACCCTGCATTGCATAAAGATGAGATCGTGACCGTCAGACGGGATAATGCAGGGCTTGATACAATTTTGTCGAACAGCTTTGGCTTTGGTGGCACAAACGCAACATTGGCAATAAGCAAATTTAACGGGTAAAAAATATGGCTGACTTGATGAAGGGCAAACGCGGGCTTGTTATGGGCGTTGCGAATAACCGCTCTATTGCATGGGGCATTGCGCAAGCATTGGCTGCCGAGGGTGCGGAACTTGCCTTTACCTATCAAGGCGAAGGGTTTGGCAAACGGGTAAAACCGCTGGCCGAAAGCCTTGGCTCCAGTCTGGTGCTGGATGCGGATGTGCAGTCCGGGGAATCGCTGGATGCGGTGTTTGCGGCGCTCAAAGAACAATGGGGCAGCATTGATTTTCTGGTGCATGCCATTGCCTATTCCGACAAAGAAGAATTGAACGGCCGGTTTCTAAACACCAGCCGCGCCAATTTTCTGAATTCACTGGATATTTCCTGTTACAGCCTTGTTGATGTGGCCCGCCGCGCGGCACCTTTGATGAAAAACGGCGGCTCGATCATTACCCTGACCTATTTTGGCAGCCAGCGGGTGATTCCGAATTATAACGTTATGGGCGTGGCCAAAGCCGCTTTGGAAAGCACTGTGCGCTATCTGGCCAATGATCTGGGGCCAGAGGGTATTCGCGTAAATGCCGTCAGCCCCGGCCCGATGAAAACCCTTGCCGGTGCCGCCATTGGCGG
>JAKITE010000010.1 GCA_021648225.1 Paracoccaceae bacterium | reverse complement strand
GTGGTGGTGTGGCCCATGCCCCAGCTGGCCCCCAAAAAGGCCAGTCGTTTTGGCGTAGCCTTGCCGCTGGAGGCCAAGGTGCCGATGGCGGCCATATGGTCGGCCTCGAAAGCATGGGCCATGCCCACCAGAAACCCGAGCAGCAAAAATTCCATCTAACAGATCCTCGGCAGTTGCTCGCCCGCCAGCCAATCGACAATCCGCGTGCCGCCAAAGCCGGTTTCCATGGTCACAAAGCCCATGTCATCCTCCAGCACCTCGCCGATAATGGCGCTATGCTCGCCCAGCGGGTGGGCGCGCATCACCGCCAGCAATTCTTCGGCCTTGTCGGCGGGGCAAAATGCCACCAGCTTGCCCTCGTTGGCCACATAAAGCGGGTCAAGGCCCAGAAATTCACACGCCGCGTCGACCTCGCCGCGTAGCGGGATGTTGTCCTCAAACAGCTTCATGCCGACCTCGGCCTGATAGGCGATCTCATTGAGCGCGGATGCCAGCCCGCCGCGCGTGGGGTCGCGCAGCGCATGGATTTCGGGCACCATTGCCACCATATCGGCCACCAGCCCGTGCAGGGCGGCGCTGTCGCTGACAATCCGGGTTTCAAACGCAAGGTTTTCGCGGCTCGACATGATCGCCACGCCGTGGTCACCAATATGGCCGGAAATCAGAATCGCATCACCCGCGCGCACATTGGCACCGGAAATATCAAGCCCGTCAGGCACCACACCAATGCCGGTGGTGGTAATAAACACGCCGTCACCCTTGCCGCGCTCCACAACTTTTGTATCGCCGGTCACCACCGGAACACCGGCATCTTTTGCCGCTTTAGCCATTGAAATCACGATCTTTTCAAGGTCGGCCAGCGGATAGCCTTCTTCCAGAATGAATCCCGCCGACAGGTAAAGCGGCACGGCCCCCGACATCGCCACATCGTTGATGGTGCCATGCACGGAAAGCGAGCCGATATCACCGCCGGGGAAAAACAGCGGCGACACCACATGGCCGTCCACGCTCATCACCATGCGGCCCTTGGGGGCGTCAAACAGGGCTTGGTCATTGCCTTGGCGCAAAAGCTCGTTGTCAAAATGTTTGGCGAACAGTTCTTCTATAAGTTGTGCCATGGCCCGCCCGCCAGAGCCGTGGGTCATGTCCACTTTGCCGCGGCGCATGTTGATTTTCGTCGGGAAGCGTTTTTCCATACGGCTCATTCAGCTGCCTCCTTTGCGCGGTCCAGCCGGAAGCGGCCATAGGACCAATAAGCCGCGCAGGAGCCTTCAGACGATACCATGCAAGACCCCATCGGGTTATCCGGTGTGCAAACCGTGCCAAACAGCTTGCAATCGGTGGGTTTTTTCACGCCGCGCAAAATGGCAGGGCATTCGCAGCCCTTTACGTCTTTGCCCTTGCTTTCAGATACCGTAAAGCGGCGCTCGGCATCGTATTCGGCAAATTCTGCTTTGATTTTCAGGGCGCTATAGGGCACCTCGCCCAAACCCCGCCACTCAAAGCTGCGGCGCAGTTCAAACACTTCGCTCACAAGGTCCTGCGCTTTTTCGTTGCCTTCCGGCGTCACCACACGGGTATATTCGTTTTCCACCTCGAAACGGCCCTCGTTAATCTGGCGAATCAACATCAGGGTAGATTGCATCACATCCAGCGGCTCGAAACCGGCAATCACCACCGGCTTTTGGAATTCCTCGGCGAAATAGTCATACGGGGCCGAGCCGATGACCGAAGACACATGCGAGGGGCCGTAAAACCCGTCAATATGCACCTGCCCCAGCTCGCGCACCTCGGGGGATTGCAGAATGTGCTGAATGGCGGCCGGAGTCAGCACATGGTTGCAGAACACGCTGAAGTTCTTCAGGCCCTCAGCCGCCGCCACCTTGATAGCCACCGCTGTGGGCGGGGTGGTGGTTTCAAAGCCGATGGCAAAGAAAACCACCTTGCGGTCGGGGTTTTCGCGCGCGATCTTCAGGGCGTCCTGCGTGGAATAGATCATGCGAATGTCGGAGCCATCGGCTTTGGCCTTGATCAGCGAATTCCGCTTGCTTGCCGGCACCCGCATCATATCGCCGTAAGTGCAAATAATGGCCCCCTGTTCGGCCAGCTCGATCGCGTTATCAATGCGTGGAATCGGCAGCACGCACACGGGGCAGCCCGGGCCATGCACAAAATGCACGTTGTCGGGCATCAGGTCTTGCACACCATAGCGAAAAATCGCGTGGGTGTGGCCGCCGCAAAATTCCATCAGGTTATATTGGCGCGCGGGGTCGGCCTCTGCGGCGATTTGTTTGGCCAGATTTTTGGCAATCGCCTTATCGCGGAATTCGTCTACATATTTCATTCCACGGCCTCGTTTGGCGTCAATTCTGCCCTGACAAGAGACATTTCCGCCATGATTTTCAGGGTTTCTTCGGCTTCTTCGGGGCAAATGGTATTCAGCGCATAGCCAACATGCACCAGCACATAATCCCCGAGCTTCGCCTCGGGAACCAGCGTCAGGGATATTTCTTTTTTTACGCCTTCAAGCGAAACAATCGCGTTGTCACCACTGGTTTTTTCAACAATTTTTGCAGGTATCGCCAAGCACATGTTTTATCCTCCCGAGCCGATTTTGTTCATTTTCCGGCTGGCATCTATCCACGTCAGCCAATCCTCCATGCCCTCGCCCGATTTGGCAGAGAGTTGCAGGATTTTAATTTTCGGGTTCACCCGCCGCGCGTATTCCATGCATTTTTCGACATCAAAATCGAGGTAGGGCAGCAGGTCGGTTTTGGTCAGCAGCATCAGGTCAGAGGCATGAAACATATCGGGATATTTGATCGGCTTGTCCTCGCCCTCGGTCACGCTCAGGATCACCACTTTATGAGCCTCGCCGAGGTCAAACCCCGCCGGGCACACCAGATTTCCAACATTTTCGATAAACAACACGCCGTCGCTGATTTCCAGATGCTCCAGCGCGTGGCCGACCATGTGGCCATCCAGATGGCAGCCCTTGCCGGTATTAACCTGAATGGCCGGCACGCCGGTGGCGCGAATACGCTCGGCATCATTGGCGGTTTGCTGGTCGCCCTCGATCACGGCGATATTCGTGTCGGCTTTCATATCCTCGATCGAGCGGGTCAGCAGCGTGGTTTTGCCCGATCCGGGAGAGGAGACAAGATTCAGCGCCAACACCCCGCGCTTGGCAAATTCGGCGCGGTTGGCGGCCGCATATTCGTTGTTTTTAGCCAGAATATCGGTCTCGATCTGCACCATGCGCGATTGGCTTAACCCCGGCGCGTGGGCGTGCGCGGGGCCGTGGCCATAATGGTGATCGTGGCCACCTTCGATTGTTACTTCGCCCTCAGAGCATCCGCATACTGTGCACATCAGTCCACCTCCATATCTTTGATTCTAAGTTCATCACCGCCAGTGATCTGTAGCTGATAGCTGCCGCAGGTCGGGCAGGCGTCAAAGCGCTGTTTTACCGGCACCGACATGGCGCAGGGCGCGCACCAGCCACTGGCCGGCAATTCAATCACTTCCAGCTTTGCGCCGTCGGCGATGCTGCCTCTGGTGACCACATCAAAGCTGAAGTTCAGGGCCTCGATCTCTATGCCCGCCAGCGGACCGATTTCCAGCCGCACCAGATTCACCTTTTTGAACGACTGCGCCACGGCTTGCTGCTCGATCACCCCGACAATGCTTTCGCAGATTGACAGCTCGTGCATCAGCTTGCCCTCGCCTGAAAACCCGCGCACGGGGCCAGTGGCAGCATGCCGGCTTCAAAGGGTATTGTGTGTGTTTTTGTGATCAAAACACCCTCCCAAGTGCTTTTCGTTACTTTCCATCCACCTTAACCATCAGGCAAAACATCCAAGATTATGTATTTGCTTGATTTAATGGGCGCTGGGCTAAGTTGGGAAACCAACTTTCCAAAATTATTCAAAACCGGATAGAAGCATTGCTTTTTTGGAAAAGAGCATACTTATGCGCCACGTGCAAGCGCCCCTTGGCGTGTTAGCCTTGCTATACGCTCACACCGCAAACGCAGACCAATGCCGATGACTTTCTTCAAACATACGTTGCGAACAGAAATATTTTGGAGCATAGGCAAGCTTCCTTCCACTTCAGCAAGATGATTGTAAGCGGGCCTTTCAGCTGCTTCTGCATGGTTTGCTGTATCTGGACAGGTAGAGCACCATGCAAAAGCCGGTATGCCAGCCCTCTTCTGGAGCAACAACCACTTTAATAGTAGTGACTTACATGGTTTTTTATGCCAAAGCCCACTTAATCTGTCCGCCCCCGAAAGGCGGGTTTTTTCATGTAAATACAGAATGCTGGCATATATTTTATGGCAGAATATGCTGGCGAAAGCGTTTTTCAGATTTGGTTTTTCTGGAAAACAACAGGGAGTCCGGCAAAGGTCGTCAACAAGACGACGGGGCCGGAAAATTAGACACGAGGGAAAGATGGACCAGAAACTCAACGATATTCTACTCCAGCACAACTCTGATAAAACACGCCTTATCAATATATTATGGGATATACAGCGGCTACACGGCCATATCCCGCAAGAGGCTGTGGCTCAGTTGTCCGAGGCATTGAACATGTCGCCGATGGACATTGCCGAGACCATTTCATTTTATCATTTCTACCGCACCAAACCGTTTGGCGAGCATGCGATCTACCTTTGTGATTCGGCGATTGGCCGGATGAACGGGTATCAGGCTGTGCGCGAGGCGCTCGAACAGGAGGCCGCCACGCGTTTTGGCAGCGTAAGCGCCGATGCGCGTTTTGGCTTGGCGGACACCAACTGTATCGGCCTGAGCGATCAGGAACCGGCCATGATGGTCGGGGATGTGGTGTTCACCCGGCTGACACCGGACAAGGTTTCCACGATCATGGCCGAGCTGAAGGCGGGCAAAGCGCCGGAAGACATTGCCAACCCGCAGGGGCATGACAGCAGCACGCTGGCATATGTTGAATCCATCGTTGAAACCGGCATCCGCAACGAGGGTTCGATCCTGTTCAAGGCGGGGCGGGATTATAAGGCTTTGCTGCAATCCGCCCTTGGTCAGAACCCCGCCGAGGTCATTGATGAAGTGACGGTTTCCAACATCCGTGGGCGCGGTGGCGCCGGTTTTCCGACCGGTCTGAAATGGCAGCTCGGACGCGAGGCCGAGGGGGCCGAGAAATACATCATCTGCAACGCCGACGAAGGTGAGCCGGGCACGTTCAAAGACCGGGTTTTGCTGACCCGCTCGCCAAAGGATGTGTTGCTGGGCATGATTTATGGCGGTTATGCGATTGAATCGCGCTTTGGCATTATCTATCTGCGCGCCGAATACTGGTATCTCAAGGATTATCTGGAGCGCCAGATACAGGATTTCCGCGACGAGGGCCTGCTGGGCACCGATATTCTGGGCCGCGGGTTTAACTTTGATATCCGCATCCAGATGGGCGCCGGCGCCTATATTTGCGGCGATGAAACCTCGCTGATCGAAAGCTGCGAGGGCAAGCGCGGCACCCCGCGGATCAAGCCGCCCTATCCGATCCAGCAGGGCTATCTGGGCATGCCGACCATTGTTAACAACGTCGAAACCTATGCCTGCATCAGCCGGATCATCGAGGAAGGCGGGCGCTGGTTTGCCGGTATGGGAACAGAGGATTCATCCGGCACCCGTTTGCTTAGTGTTTCCGGCGATTGCGAGCGCCCCGGCATTTATGAAATCGAATGGGGTATAACCCTGAACGAAGTGCTGGAGATGGTCGGGGCGCAGAAACCCATGGCGGTGCAAGTCAGCGGCCCGTCGGGGGAATGCGTTTCAGTAGCCAAGGACGGGGATCGCGAGATTTGCTACAGTGATTTGTCCTGCAACGGATCCTTCATGATCTTTGACGAAAGCCGCGATCTGCTGGATATCGTCAAGCAGTTCATGCATTTTTTCGTCGAGGAATCCTGTGGTATCTGCACCCCTTGCCGGGCCGGCGGCGTTGATATGCTGACCAAGATCGAGCGGGTAATCGATGGCCGCGCCTGTCAGCAGGATCTGGATGAATGTGTCAAATGGGGGGCATTGATGCACGCCACCAGCCGCTGCGGCCTTGGCACCACGGCGGCCAAGCCGATTTTAACCACGCTGGATAAATTTCCCGAGCTTTATCAGGAAAAACTGGGCGAGGCCAAGCATTCCCTATTGGCATCGTTTGATCTGGAACAAGCCCTCGGCGAATACGATCACGCCTTCAAGGCTTTGGTAGAGGAGGCCAGAAAATGAGCATTTCCATTACAATAGACGGCAAGGAAATCCAGACCGAAGAGGGTGAAACCCTGATCAATGTGGCAGCCGATAACGGCGTTTACATTCCGTCGCTTTGCTATATGCGCGGCAAGCCCTGTCTGGGCACCTGCCGGGTCTGTTCGGTCAAGGTCAATGGCAATGTCATGGCCTCGTGCACCGTGCCTGTCGCGGACGGTATGGAGGTGGCTGTGGCCGATCCCGAAGTGGCCGACATGCGCAAGGCGCTGGTCGAGATCAACTTTTCCGAAGGCAATCATAATTGCCCGAGCTGCGAGAAAAGCGGGCGTTGTGAATTGCAGGCGGTTGGCTACGAGGTCGAAATGATGGTCTCGCGCTTTCCCTATCGTTTTCCTGTCCGCACCCGCGAGCATGCCTCGGAACATATTTTTCTGGAGCGGGACCGCTGCATTTTCTGCCAGCGCTGTGTCGAGTTTATCCGCGACAAGGCAACCGGCCAGAAAATATTTACCATCAGCGAGCGCGGCACCGGCGCGCAAATCGATATTGATGAGGAACTGGCCAACAAGATGACGCCGGAGCAGGTCACCGAGGCGGCCGAGATGTGTCCGGTTGGCTGCATCATCGAAAAGGGCCTTGGCTATAACGACGCCATGGGCAAACGAAAATTCGATGTTAAATCGTTGCGCCAGCGCACCCTGGAGGGGGAAGAAGTATGAATAAACCTGTAAAAGAAGAGGAAACACTGGCGCATCATTTGCCGGCAACGCCGATGGACCCGGAGGTGATGGCGGCAAGGAATGCCAAAATTCAGGTGGCGATGATCGGGCTGTGCGGCTGTTGGGGCTGTAATCTGTCCTTTCTGGACATGGACGAAAACCTGCTGAAACTTCTGGAAAAGGTCAATATCAACCGCTCGTCCTTTACCGATATCAAGGAAATTCCGGTGCGCAGCGCCATCGGCTTTGTCGAAGGCGGCATTGCCAACGAGGAAAACATCGAAACGCTGGAGCATTTTCGCGAAAACTGCGACATCCTGATCTCGGTCGGGGCTTGCGCCATCTGGGGTGGTGTGCCGGCGATGCGCAATGTCGAAACCCTGGAGGATTGCCTGCGCGAGGCCTATATCGACAGCCCGACCCGCCCGCCCCAGCAACCGCCGACTATTCCCTACCATCCGGATATTCCAAGGATCACCCAAAAGGTCTATCCGCTGCACGAGGTGGTGAAGATCGATTATTTCATTCCCGGATGCCCGCCGGACGGGCAGGTAATTTTCAAGGTGCTGGATGATCTGGTCCATGGCCGCCCCTTCAGCATTCCCGCTGAAATCAACCGTTACGACTAGGAGAATACCATGAGCCGCAAGCTAGTTATTGACCCCGTTACGCGGATTGAAGGCCACGGAAAAGTAACCGTTTATCTGGATGACAACAACAAGGTCACCGGTGCCCGCCTGCACGTTGTCGAATTTCGTGGATTTGAAAAATTCATTCAGGGCCACCCCTATTGGGAAGCCCCGATGCTGCTGCAACGCATTTGCGGCATCTGCTTTGTCAGCCACCATCTGTGCGGGGCCAAAGCGCTGGATGACATGATCGGTGTTGGCTATTCCACCGGCAACAGCGTAACCGTTGCGGCGGAAAAAATCCGCCGGCTGGGCCATTATGGCCAGCAGCTGCAATCGCATGTTACCGCCTATTTCTATCTGATCGCGCCCGAGATGCTGTTTGGCATCGACGCGCCGCCCGAACAGCGCAATGTGCTGGGGCTGGTCGAGGCCGACCCGGAGCTGGTCAAGCGTGTGGTGGCCCTGCGCAAATGGGGGCAGGAAGTGATCGTTGCGGTGCTGGGCAAGCGCATGCACGGCATTTCGTCTATCCCCGGCGGGGTTAACAACAACCTGAGCATCGAGGCCCGCGACCGGCTGCTGAACGGCGAAGACGGCCTGATCGGTGTGGATACGGTGATCGAATATGCGCAGGATGCGCTGGCAGTTTTCCATGATTTCCACGAGAAAAACCGCGAGATGGTCGACAGCTTTGGCGATGTGCCGGCGCTGAACATGTGTCTGGTCGGGGATGATGACAATGTGGATTATTACCACGGTAAAATGCGCATCGTCGATAAGGATAAAAACATCGTTCAGGAGCTGGATTACCACGACTACCTCGATCATTTCTCCGAGGCGACCGAGGAATGGAGCTATATGAAGTTCCCCTACCTCAAGGCTTTGGGCCGCGAGGAAGGCTCGGTTCGGGTTGGCCCGTTGGCGCGGCTGAACGTGACCAAATCCTACGAGGACAGCACCCCGCTGGCCAAAGCGGCGCTGGAACGGTTCCATGATTACACCAAGGGCAAGGCCAATAACATGACCCTGCACACCAACTGGGCGCGGGCGATCGAAATTCTGCATTCGGCCGAGCAGATCAAGAACCTGCTGAATGATGCGGACCTGCAAAGCACCAATCTGCTGCTGACCCCGCCCAAATCCGACTGGACCGGCGAGGGTGTGGGCGTGGTCGAAGCCCCGCGCGGCACCTTGCTGCACCATTATCGCGCCGATCAGGAAGGCAACATGACCTTTTGCAATCTGGTGGTGGCGACCACGCAGAACAACACGGTGATGAATCGCACGGTCAAATCGGTTGCCGAGGAGTTTTTGAACGGCAACGAGCTGATCACCGAAGGCATGATGAACGCCATCGAGGTCGGCATTCGCGCCTATGACCCCTGCCTGAGCTGCGCCACCCACGCCATGGGGCAAATGCCGCTGATCGTTTCGGTATTTGATGCAGACGGAAAGCTGGTCGATGAACGCACACGCTGACATACTCAAGGCGCAGCTGGCCGATTATAACCACGAATCCTGTCTGATCTATGGCATCGGCAATGTCGGTCGGCAGGATGACGGGCTGGGCTGGGCCTTTATTGACTGGCTGGAGGAGAATAATATCTGCCCCAAAGCGGATATTGCGCGCCACTATCAGCTGCAACTGGAACACGCCGATCTGATTAGCCACAAACAGCGCGTGTTGTTTGTGGACGCAACCAAAGCCCCGGATGTGGAAGATATCCGGCTGGAAGATGTCGCGCCGAAAATGGATTTCAGCTTCAGCTCGCATGCGGTTTCCATTCCGGCAATCATTGCCACATGCCAGCGGTGCTTTGACCAAACCCCGAAGGTGCAGCTGCTGACCATGAAAGGCTATGAGTGGGAACTGCATATCGGCCTGACAGAAAACGCCACCCGCAACCTGAACACCGCAATAGATTTTTTTCGCAAGGAAGGACTGTAAAATGACACAGAACCCGGAGACCCAGGCCCGAAAGCCCAACATAGATCAAGTCAGTAAATTGATTCAGGAGGCACCCATCGGTGGATATATCGGCGCAGAGGGCGCCCAGATAATGGCCGAGCGGGCCTGCAACGAGCTGGTGTTGGATAAAAACGATTTTCTGTTTCGTGGGGGCGAAAAGACCACCAGTTTTTACCTTGTTACCAGCGGGAGCCTTGCGCGGATCAAAGATAGCAAAAAGGGCGGCAAGCCCCGCATTCTGCATACATTGCACAAGGGTGATCTGGTTGGCGAGCTAAGCTTTATTGATGAAACAGACCATGTGCGGTCGGTTATCGCCCTGGAGGATTCAACCGTATTGCAGTTCCGAAAGGAAGACATAGAACCGCTGATCACCGAACACCCGAGATTGATGTTCAATTTCATGCGCGCGGTTATCAAACGGGTTCACCACACGGTAAACGACATCAGCAAACAGCAAATGGCGCTGTCCGATTATATCGGCTCAGGTGGTAAAGGCCGCATGTAGCGGGCCTGACAGGGGGGCAAGAACCGGAGGCGGCGCTTGGCTCGCTTGATATTTGCACCCCCACGCCTGCTCCCGCATAACGGCATAATCGCTCAACATTTCCACGATTTCTGACCCTTCCGGCAGCGCCTGCACTTCCTCGGCCGCCCTTGCCTGAAATCCGTCATCATACTCCACCACCGGCGGGCACACACCGGTTATCCGCTCAGAACTCACCGTCGCGCAGGCGCTCAGCAAGCTCGTCACGATCACGAGGGCGGCGAGACGTAGCCTCGAGCATTCGGCGCTGGATTTCATTGGCTTTCGCCGTGTTTTTAATCCGTTCTGCTAGCCGTCCGGCGCGTTCTCCAGAGCGGCGCAGGGACAACAGGAACAGCGATATTGTAAGGGCGATGGTCGCCCATTTGCCGACAACCAGTGCAATCCGGCTGCTGGTGAACCAAGCAATGATAGCTCCCATCTGGCCGATATGGCGGCGAATACCACGCCAGACGGTGCCGCGCCGCGTTTTCTGCATCAAAGTGACGAGCCTGAATTTGCCTATCAAAAACGCTATCACTGGCCCGCATGGTTTCGCGACAAGGTGCTGGAGCGCCTGCTGGCCCTCAACCGCGCCCGCGCGGCGGCCACTCCGGCGGGGGATGGCAAAATGAAGCCACGTGTTTTGCAGATAGAAGAAAAAGGATCGTTGATATGAGTGACGCAAAAACCTCGGCTGACGTGCGCGACGCCATTATAGACGCCTTTCGCATGGACCTGTTCGGCCCCGACACCCGCCCCGCATTTCACGAAGGTCACATGGGCAACGAGGAGGTTCTGAACGCCACCCGCCCGTCCAGCTTTTACCTGATCGGCCAACAGCCCATCCGCTATAACCTTTGAAAACAACAAGAAAATTCGGCCATGGCCACAAACGGAGAACGGGTTCTCGGGTGATAGTGGCGGAGCCGAAGGGATTCGAACCCTCGATACCGTTCCCGGTATACTCCCTTAGCAGGGGAGCGCCTTCGACCACTCGGCCACAGCTCCGCCGACGGTTTAGCCTTTCATGGGGGAGAGGTTCAAGCGGTTTTTCATCAATAATTGCTGAAAATCAGACGATGCCTAACGCTCGGTCAGTTTTAGTTCGATCCGGCGGTTTTGGCTAAGGTCTTCGGGGCTGTGGCCCGGGTTAATGGGCTGGAATTCGCCGAACCCTGTTGCGGCTAGGCGGTTTGCGGGGACGCCCTCGTGTTCGATCAGGTATCGCACAACCGAAAGGGCGCGGGCCTGGCTTAGCTCCCAGTTATCGGCATAGCGTCCGCCTGTGCCCAGTCGGGTTTTGTCTGTGTGCCCGTCTACCCGCAATATCCAGTTGAGATCTTCCGGAATTTCTTCTGATATTTCGAGCAACACCGATGCAACGCGGCCAATTTGGGCACGCCCATCTGCGCCCAGATCAGCCGAGCCAACGGCAAATAATACCTCGGAGCTAAACACAAATCGGTCGCCGACGATTTGCACGCCTTCGCGCTCCCCCAGCACCTCGCGCATTTTGCCAAAAAATTCGGAACGGAAGCTGCGCAGGGTGGTTGCTTCGGCTTCTAACAAGGCGCGTTCGCGGCTTTCGGCATCTGCGCGCGCGGTTTCCGCGTCAGCGCGCGCGGCTTCGGCATCGGCACGGCGGCGTTGTTCGGCTGCGGCGCGGGCAAGCGCAGTATTCAACTCGGACCCTAGCGATTCAATGCGAATTTGTGCTTCGATATCTTTGGCGGCTGATGCATCCAGCAGGCCCTGCAACTGGTTCAATTCGCTTCGCAATGCGGCGGTTTGCTGGTTGAGCAGGGCAATTTGGCGTTGGCTATCGGCCGAGGCGGCTTCTTCAATGCGCAGCAATCGCTGGGCTTCGGCCAAGGCAACCTGTTGTTGTTCAATCACCGACAGGCTGGAGCCTTCGGATTCGGCCAATTCCCGTTGTGCCGCGCGTGCAGCGGCAAGTTGCGTTAGGGTTTCCAGTGCTTTTTGGCGTTCTTCTTCCAGTGCTAGCGTCATTGCGGTTATTTCGGTATCAGCGGCCTGAAGGCGCGCCCGCAATGCTTCGGCGGCGGCGGCATCGGCCAGCTGGGCTTTTTCTGCATCGCTAAGGGCTGCGGCCCGTTCGGCCAATGCCAGCTCGGCGGCGGTGATTTCAACCTCGCGCTCGGATAGCAGTTCGGCCAGTCTTTCTTCGTTTTGGCGGGCCTGTTCCAACGCATCTTCGGCGGCCATCAGGCCGGCTTCTCTTTCGGCCATTTCCTGCTCAACAGTTGCCAGTCTGGTTTGCGAAATGGCCAAGGCGGTATTGGTATCAACCGAGGTTTCGCGGGCCGAGGATAATTCCTGCAAAACCGCGATACGGGCCATTTGGGATATGTTCAAATCTTCTTGTAAGGCCCGTGTTGCTTCTTGAATGGCGGCCAGTTCTGCGCGTGCGGCGGCGGCGCTTGCGGCTTCTGATACCCTTGCGCGTTCGGCTTCATCAAGCTGTGCTGCACGTTCCGTCAAGGCGAGCTCTGCGGCGATTACAGCGGTTTCGCGGTCCTCCAGCAATGCGGCCAGCCGGTCTGCGTTTTCGCGGGCTTGTTCAAGCGAAAGGGTTTGATCTGCCAAATCGGTTTGAGCCTGGGCAATCAAGGCTGTGGCGGTGTCTGCATCGGCTTGCAGGGTTTCCAACTGTGCCAATGCGGCAATCCTGCCCCGTTCGGCAATCGCCAACTGGCCTTCCAGCACCGCCTTTTCGGCACTGATTGTGGCAAGGTTTGAAACCAGCCCTGCCAGTGTCTCTCGTTCATCTGAAATTTCGCTTTGTGCCGCATTCAACGAGGTTTCCAGATTGCGGTTTTCCCCCGTTAATGCCGTGATTTGCTGCTGGGCCTCGCGGCGCGCCACCTGCGCCAGAAACAGCGCTTGGGTGGCGCTGGCGATTTGGCTTTGCATATCGGTTATTTGTGCAGCACGGCGTCCGGTTTCGGCCTCTAGATCAGCAATCATCGCCTCCAGCGCATCGGCGCGCGCAGCGGCCAGCCTTGCGGCTTCGGCTTCGGCATCTATTTCGCTGCGGGCTTGGGCCAATGCCAGTTGCGCGGCTTCTTTTGCGTCAATTTCAAGCGCGGTCCGGGCCAGAATCTCGGCTTCGCGGTCGCGGTTCTGGGCCATAATACCGGCGACCTGCTCTTCAAAGCTGGCGATCTTTGCTGCCGAGTCCGCCTGTTGCAGCAATAAATCATCGCGCTGTTGGCTAAGCGAGGCGATCAGGGCGCTTTGTTGATCATTGCGCGAAGCTGCCGAGGATAAAGCGCCGTCCAATTCTCCGATCTGGGAGGCCAAGGTGCGGCTGCGGTTTTGTTCCAGCCCCAGCGCGTCGGCCAGTCCGGCAACTTGTTGGGCAAGGTCTGACAGTTCCTGATCTTGGTCGGTAATGGTTTCGGAAAGGACAAACTGAACAATCATAAAGATCGAGATAACAAAGAACAGCACCAGCAAAAGTGCGGTCATTGCATCAACAAATCCGGGCCAGATATTGGCCACTGACTGTCCGTTACCGCGCCGCCCCAAGGCCATGATCTAGCCCTGCCGTTTGTTGGCAAGCGCCAGAATGTTTTGGGAAAGCGTCGCCAGATCACCGCGTAATTCGGCAATAGAATCCTGCCTGCCCGCTGACATTTCCTCAAGAATTCTTAGCAGTTGCACATCGATGTTGCGGAGCCTAGATCGCGCTTCGCTATCCAGCAATCCCGCCACTTCCTCGCGGCTTTGTAGAATCTGGGTCATGGCTTCCTGGTTTTGGGCGATGCGTTCAAAAACCTCATCGTCAAAACCACCGCCGCCGCCAGAACGGTTGGCTATGGAATGGGTCATGTCGGAAATAGATCGTGATAATGCAGTCAGGCTGGCATCGGTTTTCTGGCGGGATTCCTCGCCGCGCAGGGTCACGTCTTTTAAGGTTTCGATCTGCTGGGCGGTTTGCTCCATAAACCCGTAAAGCGCGGAGGTGTCATTGCCGCCGGTATCATCATCATTGGAAACCAGACCGATTTTGGTGATCGAGGAAAGCCATTCTTCCAATTCCATATAAAACCGGTTCTGGCCGTGGCTGGCAAACAGTTCCAGCATTCCCACCACCAATGATCCCGCCAGCCCAAGTAATGAGGATGCAAATGCGGTGCCCATACCGCCAAGCTGGTCTTCCAGCCCGCTCATCAGGTTGGCAAACACTTCGGTGGCGGTCTGGCCTTCTTGGGGGGCAAGTGAACGGATGGTATCAACCACCGCTGGAACCGTGGTGGCCAAGCCGTAAAACGTGCCCAACAGGCCAAGAAAGATTAAAAGATTGGAAATATAGCGGGTGACGTCGCGCAATTCATCCAGACGTGTGCCAACCGAATCCAGAATAGAGCGCGTGGAAGTGGAGGTTAGTGATTTGCGGGCGTTTTTGTCAGATAACAGCGCCGAAAGCGAGGCTAGCAAGCGCGGCGCATGCACAAATTCATGGCCCGGCCGGTCAATGGCAAAGCCCTTGATCCAGCTTACCGATGAAATCAGCGTATAGACTTGCCAGAAGCAGGCCAGAACCCCGATGACAAATACTGCAAGGATAACCCCGTTCAAATAGGGCGAAACCACAAAGATTTGCGCCATGGAAGGGTAGGCAAAGAAAGCACCAACCATAACCAATGCCAATATAATCAGCATGGTGAGGGTTTGACGTTTTGGCAAGCTGAATTCGGGCTCGTGCTTTGTATCAAGAATTAGTTTCATGCGATTTTAACGCTCCTGATCGCGAACATCATATATTTTGTGTCCAATAGCCGGTATTTACGCACATAATATGGCGCAATTTGGCCAAATCTGATAAAAACACTTCAAGAATGGACAAACAATCCCTAAATACGATGTAAGCAAATAATAATTAAACCCCTGAGGGAGACCAAGAATGTTACAGACTGTCGGCGCACCAGCAATAGCCATCCTAGTATTTGCAATTATTTTAATCTGGATGACGGTGAAAACCGTTCCCCAAGGCGAGCAATGGACCATTGAACGTTTTGGCCGCTATACCCGCACACTGCAACCTGGTCTTGGATTTTTGTTTCCAGTGATGGACAAAGTCGGTGCCAAGATTAACATGATGGAAACGGTGCTGGATATTCATTCCCAAGAAGTGATTACCAAAGACAACGCCATGGTGGTTGCCGATGCTATTGCGTTTTACCAAGTGATTGACGCCGCACAAGCTGCATATGAGGTGCGCGATCTGGAACGTGCCATTCGCACCCTGTCAATGACCAATATCCGTTCGGTCATTGGTTCAATGGACCTCGACGCCAGTCTTTCCAACCGGGACATGATCAACACCAGATTATTGACCGTTATTGATGAAGCCTCTCATACATGGGGTGTCAAAGTAACCCGTGTTGAAATTAAAGACCTTGCACCGCCTGCTGACATTAACGAAGCCATGGCGCGGCAAATGAAAGCCGAGCGGACCAAACGTGCGGATATTTTGCAAGCCGAGGGCCATAAACAAGCCGCCATTCTAAAAGCCGAAGGCGAGCGTGAAGCGCAAATCCGCGAAGCAGAGGGCGCGCGCGAAGCTGCGTTTCTGGATGCCGAAGCCCGCGAACGTCTGGCCGAAGCCGAAGCAAACGCAACCGCCATGGTATCAAAAGCCATTGCCGAGGGCGATATTCAGGCCATCAATTATTTTGTCGCAACCAAATACACGGATGCGTTGCGTGATATTGCGGCATCCCCCAATTCCAAAACCATTATGATTCCGCTAGAGGCATCAGGCATCATTGGTTCGATCGCCGGTGTGGCCGATATTGCCAAAGCGGTTACGGCTAAAAAGGGGTAAGATATGGATTTTTTCACATGGGTTGGTGATTTATCGGGCTGGTATTGGCTGGCGCTGGGTATTCTTTTTATTGCGCTGGAAATGCTGGCTCCGTCATTTATTCTGGTTTGGCCGGGGCTGGCGGCGATTATTATTGCGGCGCTGGTTGCATTGCTGCCTGACATTGCTGGCGAATGGCTGGTTCTGATCTTTGCTACCTTGTCGATTGCGCTAATTTATATTGGCCGTGGTTTTGCACGGAAAATGCGTAAATCCGAACCCGCCTCGACCTTGAATTCCCGCGCCCAGAGCATGATTGGCCGTCAGGCCAAAGTGGTCAGTTTTGAAAATGGCGAGGGAAAAATCACCATTAGCGGGGTGCAATGGCCTGCGGTCTGGCAGGCGGGTGAAATCTCTGCCGAGGGGCATATGGTGGTTATTCTGGAAGCAAGCGGCGTTAGCCTGACGGTCAAAAACCTGTGACTTAATGTTGCTGGCAAAGAAATCGACTTGATTGAAACAGCAGGTTTGGCCTAGTGTTTGGGAATTGCAATTACCGGATCATACCAAATGAAATTTCTAAAGCCTGCCATTACCGCAACCGCACTTGTTTTTCCTTTTCAGGCTTTTTCGCAAACCGCCTGCGAACCTTATACGGTTGCCAGTGGGGATACGCTTCGCCTTATTGCTGAACGGGTGTATGGCGCGCGCGATTTATCCCCTGTTATTTATAACGCCAATCGCGGGGTTGTTGGCGGCAATCCCAATAATATCAGAATTGGCATGCGGCTGAATATTCCTTGCGGGTCATCAGAAACCGCAAGCCAAGCCGTCATCCGCGTTGTAACCGGTGTAACAACGGTTGTGGTTGAAAGCACGGGGCTTTCAGACGAGGCATCCGACACAACCGAAGCCAGCGTTTCAGCAGCAGGAACCCCCGTCAGCGAATTGCCAACCATCGAAGCCCCGGTTGCTGAAGACGTGGTTGACAACAGCACCAGCGAACCAGTCGAAGAGGCACCGGTAATTGCCATGGTGGTTGTGCCGCCGACCCCTGTATTGGAAACCGCGCCGGCGGTTGCACAGGTTGTGCCCGATATTCAGTTTCCCGATACGCCTACCTTTGTTTCGGCGGGGGTATTTCCGCCTTTTTCCGATGGTGGCGGCCAAGGTATGATGACAAATATTGTCCGTGCCGCGCTTGGTGATAATGAATATCTGGGCAATGTCGAGGTTAATCCGGTTTCGGCACCATTTGACCCTTTGATGGCATCTAATGATCCCGATGTGGTCCTGTCTTTTCCCTGGATCAACCCGGGCTGTGAAAATACCGAATTCCTTTCCGAACGCTCCACCGCGCTTTGTGATAATTTCCAGTTTTCCAACAAGGCTTTTGAAATTGTCATGACCTTTTTTGTGGCGGATCAAGGCGGGTTGGCACAAGCAACCGAAACGCAACAGTTTGATGGCAAAAACATCTGTGTGCCCGAGCAATACCCGATCAGCCATCTGGCAGAAGCAGGGTTTGTTGAACCAAACGTCACCATTATTCGCGGCAAAACCGTTGCGGAATGTATGGGCAAGCTTTTGTCCGGCCAGACCGATGTTGTAAACGCCGATTATCTAAGCGTTGAATCCACCTATGCAGTGCTGAACAGCCAGTCAATTATTGTTGAAAACCCCAGTTTTACGTGGATCCGTTCGGTTCATGCGGTTGCCAGCAATGAAAATCAGGCCGGTTTGCAAACCTTGCAGGCTTTTAATGACGGATTGAGCCGAATTAAAGAATCGGGTGAATGGGCCGAAGTCGTTCAGGAGTTTATGAATTAGGCTGGCCCCCTAGTAGCCCGTGCAATAACCCGAATGGCCGGGCCTATCGGGCATTGCTGGATAAGGGGCAGCGGGATTTGCACGATACAGGGGGGGTAGTTTTCAATTGTTACCGCCCGTTTGGCCGCGTTAGGCTAGACGTCGCGATTTGACCATGCCAACCAGTTGATCCAGTTCGGGGTCGGCAATGCCGATCTCGGTAAGGTGATCAGCCGTATTAAACAGATATTCCCAGTTCGGGCCGGTATTTCCTGATGAACTGGCGATAATATCTGCCTGGGTTTCCAGGCAGATATTTCCGGTATATTGGCTGTGGTCGCGGTTAATAACATAACAAACCGCATCAACATCTGCGCCGCATTCCAGCGTTACCGGCTGGATATTTTCCACATAAGCCGATGTTACCAATTCGCGTTCGCGCAAATATGCCAAGGTCTGGCTGGCAGTATCAGCGGGAACTTGAAAGGCAACGCCATCACAAAAGGCAGATTTTTGCGGGTCCAGCGCCAGCACAAGGCCGGGGTTATCAGGGGTGCCGCGATAGGTGATTGAATACATGCAAAACGCCCGTCGAAACCCGTTTAGACGGGCACGTTTACGGCTGGAATATTCAAACCCCGGTCGCCATAACAGCGATCCATAGCCAAAGACCCAAAATCCATTTTTTGACATAGCGATTTACCCAAGCGGTTTGGTCATCTATAAGCAACCTATGCACTGATTGGGAGAGCAAAATGCGTTGGCTGGTAAAACTGGTATTTATCGGATTGATTGGCTGGAGCGGATATTGGTTTATCGGTGCCAAAGGTCAGGAAAAGGTTTTTGCCCAATGGCTGGAAACCAACCGCGCCAATGGCTGGATCGCCGATAGCGCCAGCATGAATGTCACCGGATTTCCTAACCGGTTCGACACCATTATCGAACAGCTTGACCTGCAAGGGCCGAATGGCGAATGGGGCTGGCAAGCCGAAGGTTTTCAGGTTTATGCGCTTTCCTATCAGCCCAACCATATTATTCTGGCATGGCCCGGAAAACAGGTTATTTCAAATTCCCAAGGCAGCCTGACGCTGCAAGGCACCAAATTTCGCGGTAGCATTGTGGTTGCCCCCAACACAGATCTGACGCTGGAACGCTTGCAGGTCGAGGCCACTGATCTAAGCGCGATTAGCAGCCTTGGCTGGAGCAGCTATGCAAAATCGGCAAATCTTGCGCTGTTTCAAGATACAGAGATTGCAACCCGTTATCGTTTGGGGCTGGATTTTTCGGATGTAACTTTTCCCGGCGAATTTATGGCGGCACTGGTTCAGCTGGGCCAAAACACCGACGTGATTTCAAAGATTCTGGCCTCGGCCTATATTTCGTTTGACCGCGAAATTGACCGGAGCAGCATCAATAACGGTTTACCCGATTGGCATATGCTGGAGCTTGAATCGCTGCAAATCAACTGGGGCAGGGCGAACCTGAGCATGACCGGCCAGCTAACCCCCGCAGCAAACGGATATATTGATGGCAACATTGATTTTACCGTTGAAAACTGGAGAATGTTGTTTGAGGCATTGCGCCAGACTGCATCCTTGCGACCTTCGGAGCTGGCTTTGATTGAGGGTGCGTTATCGGGCCTTTCCCAAGGTAACCGGCTGGAATTTTCGCTGCGTTTTGGCAATGGCAAAGCCTATATCGGCCCGTTTGTGGTCGGGGCTGCGCCGATTAATCCGGTGTATTAAATGTTACCGGCAATAAGAACCGGAGCGATAGCTGGCAGTATCCAGATGAAAATGGTTATAATGAAACCGGTCCGATAGCGGCCCAAGCACGGTGCCAAATGGCCCGCAGGCGCTTTTGTGCAACCGTTCCATAACGCCACCTTTTCGGCCATTGCCCCAATTATTTTCAACGCTTAGCACTTCTCCATTACCCAAGGTAAACGCGCCGATATCAATGGCATTGCCAAGCGCGTGTTCCGACAGGCGGGCACCTCTTTGGCTGTTGCGGCTGCGACAGGCATAGGATGCCAGCACCGTCATTTCGGTAATGCGACTGCGAAGCTTGCGAACCGCTGCTTGTGCGTCATCCTCGACCCAGTCTGCCAAGGTATTGGCGGTGCGGCAGTTCAGCCGCGCCGGTTGGCTAAGGCGAACGCCCGAGACAAATTCTACGCTGACCGCATTTCGGATACCACAGGCACCTTGCCCGTCAACATTGCCGATTTTCCGGCCCAGCAGGTTTGGGTTGCCGCATAATTGCACCAGCCCCGCAGTTCCGGCAGCGTTGTTGTATTCAGGAATGTTATTAACCCCGCTGCGCCCGCAAGCGGCGAGAAAGACAAAAAGGCCCAGGGGTAATAGCAGTTTCATTTTTTATCCGTTTCGGTTTCTGCAGCGGCGGCAACACGGCCAAAATCAACCGCGTCGGTGTCTTGGCCCGCATCAATAATGCTGCGGCGCACGTCTCGTGTTCGGGTGAAATAATCAAACAGGAAATCACCATCGCCGGTTCGGATCGCCCGTTGCAGGGCAAATAATTCTTCGGTAAAGCGGCCCAATACTTCTAATGTGGCATCTTTGTTATGCAAGAACACATCGCGCCACATCGTCGGGTCCGATGCGGCAATTCGGGTAAAATCCCGAAAACCGGCAGCTGAATAATTGACGACTTCTTGTTCGGTGATGCGCGACATGTCATCGGCAACCCCCACCATGGTATAGGCGATTAAGTGCGGCGCGTGGCTGATCACCACCGCCACCAGATCATGGTGCTTGGCATCCATGACCTCTACCATTGCGCCAAGGCTTTGCCAGAATTCGGATAGCCGCGCCAGTGCATCGGGGTCGGTGCCATCCGGGGGGGTCAACAGGCACCAGCGATTGTCAAACAGATGGGCAAAGCCCGATTCAGGCCCTGATTTTTCGGTGCCCGCCATCGGATGGCCGGGAATAAAATGCACATTTTCGGGCATATGCGGCCCGACCGCGTCAATCACTGCCGATTTGACCGAACCCACATCCGTGACCGTAGCCCCCGGTTTTAGATGCGGGGCAATTTCGGCAGCCAGATTTGCCATTGCGCCAATCGGCACTGCCAAAATCACCAGATCGGCGCCTTTTACGGCCTCGGCTGCGGTATCGAAAACTGCATCCACCAAGCCGATATCCAGTGCCGTTTGACGGGTTTGGCCAGAGCGGGCGGTGCCAGTAATTTTAACCGGTGCGCCATTTCGGCGTAATGCCAAACTGACGGAACCGGCAATAAGGCCCAGCCCGATCAGGGCCACATGTTTGTAAACCGTCATACGCGGGCACCTTTCATAAATTCGCCAATACGCCCGGCAACGGCGCGACATCCGATTTCGTCGCCAATTGAAATACGCAGGAATTCAGGCAAGCCATACCCGGCAACATTCCGCACGATCAGACCATGTTTTGCCAGATAGGCATCACAGGCCATTGCGGTTTTTGGGTCCGCGAAACGTGGCAGAATGAAATTTGTATGGCTAGGGTCACAAGCAACGCCAAGCGCGGCCAGTTCAGCCACCAGCCAATCGCGCCATTTGGCATTTTCCTGCTGGCACATGGCGGTATATTGAGTGTCTTGCACTGCTGCCTCGGCGGCCTTTAACCCCGCCGCAGAGATGTTAAACGGGCCGCGCACACGGTTCAGCGCGTCAATCACATGATCCGGCCCAAAACCCCAACCCACCCGCGCACCGCCAAGCCCGTAGATTTTTGAAAATGTGCGGGTCATCACCACATTATCGCGGGCCGTAACCAGTGCGGCATGGCCATCAAACCCGGGCACAAATTCCGCATAGGCACCATCCAGAACCAGCAATGCCTGTTTGGGTAGGCCTGCCGCCAACCGGGCGATTTCGGCATCGGAAACCATGGTGCCGGTCGGATTATTGGGATTGGCCAGAAATACCAGTTTGGTGGCATCGGTGCAGGCCGCCAACAGCGCGTCAATATCGGCCACACGGTTGGATTCCGGTGCAACCACCGGCGTGGCACCTGCTGCCAAAGCCGAGATTTTATACATGGAAAACCCGTGCTCGGTATATAACACCTCGTCACCGGGGCCGGCATAGGTCTGGCATAGAAAAGTGATGATTTCATCAGAACCGGCCCCGCAAATGATGTTTTCAGGGTTCAGAGCATGGGTTTTGGCAATGGCGTTACGCAGGGATACATGATCCGAGGGCGGGTATATTTCAAGACTGTCAGCCATTTCTTTATAAGCGGTCTTGGCCAGCGGGCTTGGCCCCAGCGGGTTTTCGTTGGACGATAATTTGGTCACACGATTGCCGCCACCGGGACCGGATTTTCCGGCTGTGTAGGGGGTTATATCCAAAATTCCGGGTTGCGGAATGATGTCTGGATGGCTGCTCATTTTACCTGACCTGCGCTTGTTTTGCATGAGTTTAGCTAGGTTTATCCAGCTTGGCCAGAAACCGCCATGCAATTGCGCGATATTTCACCTAATCGGCGGCGTTAATTCTTTCCATCAGTACTTTTGCCGGTTTTTCAAATACTTTTGCGGCTTGGTTTATATAATCGCGCGCCTGCTCAAAATCTCCTTCTTCAACCAGACAGCGGCCCAGATTCAATGCGGCGGGCGCAGGCAGGGGGCCAAAGGCAACGGCCTTCAGGAAGTATTCGATGGTTTTTTTGCGGTCACTATTGGCTTGGGCAAAATCCGCCAATCGCCGCCATTTATCAGCGGTATTATGCAGTTTTGCAGCGCGCAACATATAATCTTCGGCCTCGGAAAACTTGCCCAGATCAAATTTGACAATCGCGCATTCCCGCAGCAGATTTGCAATCATCATAGAGGCACCGTGCAGTTTTGTATTTTGCTTCAGGTCTGCATCTATCAATTTTTCGGCAGCACCGCTTTGCAGGCGGGCAGACAGGGTTTTATAAATCCCGACGCTCCTGTCTGTATGGAATCTTTGTTTAACGGGGCTGTTTGAATACATGCGGATTATTTCGGTATCCACGGCATATTTGCGTAAAAAATCGAGATAAAGACAGGTATAAATCAACGGGCTGGTATTTTCGGGATAGGGCGGTAATTTGGCCTGAATAGCATCGGTAAACTGGCCCAGATTGCCCGCCCCCATCGCTGTGACAAACTTTTGCAGAGCGATCCCGTCATCCGCAATTTTTTGGCAAAAAGCCAGTTGGTCAGCGTTAATCGGGGCTTTGCCGGTTCGGGTCACATCTGTTTTACCTGCTGCGGTTGCTGCCGCCGCAAAATATCCGAGCCTTTGCGAGCCAGGATTGACAATATTGGTAAAAAATATCAACTGGCCATCGCGCCATGTCGGAAGGAAAACCTGTTCGTTATGATCTGTTAACATTTTCAGCACCTTGTTAGTCTAGGTTCTTTTAATTCAATGACTTTTTATATCAAGTCTGATATGTGGAAACAGGGGATTCAAACAATATAAACAAATGCTATTGGCATTAAACCGAAACATGGTATTCAGGGTTTAATGTTTGTATTTATAAAAACAGGTAATTGTCTCAAATTTAGTTAATTTTTGCGGCAAAAGAAAAAGTTCATGAAAAAAGTTGTCTTACATGTCGGGCCGTCAAAAACAGCCAGCACCACCGTGCAAAAGTTCCTTTCGGAATATTCCGAAAAGGCACCGCTGGAATACCCAAAATGGGGCTGGACCCGCCCTGATGCCGGGCATCACAACCTCGCTTATCAATTGCGAAACGACAAACGGTTTGATCCTTCGCTGGGTGGTTTGGACCGGTTGGCGGAGGATTTGAAAGCCGGAAAATCTTTGTTTTTGTCTTCCGAAGACTTTCCAATTTTCCCGCCTTTTATCAAGCGCTTAAAAGATGTTTGTGATAAATATGATGCAGAGCTGGAGGTCGTATTTTTTGTGCGTGATCCGATTGCGCGTTTGAATTCGATGTATACGCAACAGATAAAAACCTTTGCTGAAAATCGCACTTTTGCCGAATTTGTTGCCAGAGCCATGCGCGAGGACAAATTACTGTTGCGTAAAAAAGTCAAATATCCGCTGGAGGAACTCGGCATAAAAATCCGGTTTTTGCCTTTTATCGGGTCAATGCTGAACCAGATTTTTGCCGAAATGTGCCAAAGTTACGGGTTTACTGCATCGGCTGATGATTTTTTACACACTAATCCTGCGCCCTCGCCGGAAGAAATTGCCCTGTATCGGCAAATTGGCCACCAGATGAAAAACTCCGAAATCAGCCATTGGGGGGCCAGCGCCAAATATTCGGCGCAATACGGATATACCCGAAAATATTACGGGTTTGACAGCTGGATGATCGAAGACGTGCGAAAAGTTTTGCATGATCAATACGATGATCTGGAGGAACTGGGCGTAGAAACCTATCGCGAAGAGCTGAAAGCCACCTTTTTCAAAGCCAAACCCAAATGCGCCAATATCGAAGATCAGGATGCTTTTCAGCAGTTCAAACGTGACATCATCAAGTATATGAAGCTGTAACCAGCGCGGATTTAGCCGCCACAAACGCCTTGAAACTGCGTTCGTCTTTCAGGATTTTGCTTTGAATATCCAGCAGTTTTTTGGCATGGTTACGGTCTTTGTTCAGGCGTTTCAGGCTGGCAACATAGCCTAGCACATCCTCGGGGTCCGAGATGTATTCGGGCCACTCGTCGCCCAGAAACCCGGCAATGCCGCCAATATTGGCGGTGACAATCGGCAAGCCGCGTGACGCGATTTCCATCAAAATATTCGGCGTTCCGTCAAATTTTGACGTGTAAAGAAAGGCAAAACATTCCTCAAACGGCAATGCGTCAATATTAAAAAACTCGCCGCCGTCGGTTACATTCCCGGGCATATTTTGCCAGTCAATTTCCACATCCCCCAGCACCCGCCGACCATACATGACAAAATCAAGCTCCGGCAGGTGGCGGGCAATATCCGCGACAATTTGCGGGTTTTTCTGGCTGTCAAACCGGCTGGCCCACAGGACTTTGGGCCGTTTCATAGCCACTGCTTTCACAGGCTTAACCCTGTCAATCGGGTATTTCAGGGCAGTGGTTTGCCTTGCCGGAAGCTGATACATCATCTGCATTTCACGCAAATACCAGTCGTTGTCAAAGACAAATTTATCAACAATATCATGGATTTCAGGGATATAGCGAAAGTAACCGTCAAAGTTGCCCGGCGCGTGGATATGCGGGCAAAAAGCAGACACAAAAATGGTTTCACAAGCGGCGCGAATTCGGGTTTTAAGGGGCTTGTCCGATAATGCGCTATAGCCGATGAATGAATGGATCAGGTGCAGGGTTTGCGGCTGTATAACCTCGATGGCTGCGGTTAAAACCTGGGTGCGGTCTTCTTTTGTCAGGTCGTTATATTGGTTGCCGGTGGCTTTTGCATAGATTTCCGGCAGGTTCAGAATGTTCAGGTCATGGGCCAGAAACCGCTCGGTTACATCGGGTTTGTCAGCCAGTATGATCAATGGTTCAAGCCCCAGTTCACGCGCCGCCAGATAATGCCAAAGCCCGACCAGTTCGGCCCCGCCTGATTCAAGCCATGGCAATACAATCACATAGCCAAACCGGCCTGAAAATTCCCGTGTCAGCGCATCGGTTAGCGGCAAAAGCCCGATAGATTTCTGCGCCCCCCATTGCATGTTTTCGCTGGAAACCGCAGCAAGCGGCCCGTTGCCGGGGTGGTCTTGACCATTTTCAACCAGCTGTTCCAAAGCAGTTTGCGACATTGCCGTGATTTTTTGGATATGCGCATCGCGCGAAACACAGCCGCGTTGCATTGCCGCGTCGCCCTCGATCAAAGCCGCATAAACACCGCTGTCAATCACGCCTTTGCGCCACCACCATTGATAATGGTCGCGGGAGTTTTTGAAATAATGCCAATCGGACCAATCTTTGGGTGCATCAGCCCTGTCGGTTATACGGCGACCCTCGGCTTGGCCATGGTTTTTGAAATGCGCGGCCAGATCGGCCTCGTCCCATATGCCTTTTGCCCAAAGCTCGATCAGGTCAAGATAGGCCTGCCAATAGCTGGAAATCTGCGCGCCGTTCATCGGAATTCCCCTGTTGCAATTGCCAGTGTTTCGCCACAAGCGCTGACTTTTTTATCGGGGTCTGCGCAATAATAATACAATGCTTTGGCCAGCTCTGCGGCGGTTTTGGGCGGGGTTTTGCAAATTGGTTCGCGGGTTATTACCGCGATGGGCATGTTTTCAGCGGTAAAACACTGGTCATACCAGACCGAAAATATATCTTGCGGTTTCGAGAATGTGTTCCAGCGGCTGGTGTGTTTTCCCGACGGGTCTTTTGACACCGATATTTGGGGTGGCACGATCCAGATATGTTTGTTGTTCCGCAGAAACTCAAGGGCCTCGAGATACCATGATTTCGGCATCCATGTATCGCCGGTTTTGTATAAATAGGATTTCACACGGTCATGTTTCAGGATCAGAAATTCGACCTCGCCACTTTGTTCAACCTGAAAACCAACAGCTTTGCCAAAGGATAATGCTGGGGAGGAGGGCGCAATAGCGGGTTCTGGCACGGTTAATAATCCGTGCAGATCAAAGCTGTCCGCGTGGGTTATGCTGCGAAAACGGTGCTGGGTGACGCTGCGGACCGCATCGCTAAACCCGTCTGGCCAGGTATGGATATGCGGGGCAAAATTATGGCTCAGATCTTGCACAAGGGTTTCCTGTGCATACACCTGCATTTCCTTACCGTTATGGGCTTTTGCCAGCCTTAGATTCTGCGCGATATTATTAAGCGCAGGCGACATAACGTCTTGGGAATTATCAAATAATACGGCTGACAGGCTGCTGAAGTTCTCAAGCAAAACCCGGTGGAATTCCTGAAAAAGTCTGGCAAATGTATCTGACCCCAGATCAATAATAATGCTGCCTTTGAACTGCACCATCGGGCGCATTAACAACCGGTTGTGGTAATATTCCTCGGGCCGGTAAAACCGCTGGAAATGCGAGGTGCAAATGACTTTTGCCCCGAAACGGCCCATTAGGCCAAAATCGGAAAACACATGTTCGCCCTCGTCCACCACCAAAACCGGCTGGTGGCTTTGGTTGTTGTGGTCATGGCTGGCTTTTAGGAACAGCTCGATAATTTTGTCAGCGCCACACAGGTTTTCCATGGTGGCAAAGATAAATATTTTTGGCCGCTCGTCGAGATCGCGCATTAAAAACTGGGTGGCACTGACCACGTTGTAATGCAGGTTGGGCAGTTGGCAGCGCAGCACCCCGTGGGGCACCGCAAGGTAATCGCTGATCAGGGATTCAAACGCGCCTTGCAAGGTTACTTCGTGCCAAAACCAGTCAGCTGGCAGGCCATCGCCAATCACCGGATTGCCTTTTGTGGTCATGGAATCGGCAAAAGCGCGAATACGCTCGGGGCGTTCGGCCCGCTGGATTTCGTGGCGCAGGATATTTTCGGGGTCAAATAACGGCGAGGCGTCGTGGATCATGCCGGGCGTCAGGCCCAGGCTGGTTTCGGCAGATTTGGTGCGATAAAAACAGATGGTTTCAGGTAGATAGCTATGGCGGATACCAGCGTTGATGGTATGGCAAGACCATGTCCAGTCTTCGTTGCCGATACCGATGCGTTTATCATTATAGGGCATCGGGAAGTCATCAAAAATCTTGCGGTTCAATACCGATTTATTGGAGAAATACCATTCCGAAGCCAGAAAAAGCGGGTGAAACCGTGCATCCCATGAATCAATCATCTGGCGAATATCGGTTTCAACACCAAAACGGGCAAACAGGCTGGTGTGATAGATGGTGCGATCGTCTATTTCGCCATTGGCCTGCATTTCAAAAAACCTGGTGAACCAGTTTGATGAAAACAAATCATCGCCATCATGCAAAAATACCCAGTCGTTTTTGGCCTGCGTAATGCCATATTCGCGCGAGGCGCCAAGATCGGCAAATTCAACCGGAATAATCCGGTCAATCACATCCAGATATTGTTCGGCGATGCCAACGGTTAACTGGTCGGCATTATCGGCAATGATCAGCAGTTCAATTTCATATCCCGCGACCACGGCGTTTTGCTTTGCCAGCCGTAGACTATTCAGGGTCGGCGCCAGTAACAGGCCTTCTTTGTGGATATTTACGATGGCGGTGGCGCAGGTCAAATCAGATTCTCGGTTGTGGGCCACAAGGCGCATTTCGGGTATTTTAGGGTTTGGCGCAGATATTGCCAGCACAACATTGTTATTCGCGCGAAATTACTGAAATTTCATTTATTTCCAAGCTGGTATCCTGGTCTGATGAAACCACCAGAACAAGGTTGGCATCGTCAAATAATGGCCCCCAGCGCATCTGATAGGCTTGCCCTGCGCGGATATTACGGCATTGCTGGCCGTTTTTGTGCCGTTCAAGCGCTGCGTCGGTTCCGGTTTGATGTAACGAGACTTTTGCAACCCCGTCTGCACCTGAATTGCGAATGTTTATCGCCAGAATTCTGTCAGAATAGCCGGGATCAGCGGTTAGCTGAAACGCCAGATCGGTATCTTTTAACAGCGCAATTACGGGGTCGATTTGCCCCGTTAAATCAACCGGCTTTACAACCAGAAAATCATTGAATCTGGCGGATTTCAGATCAATGCCGATGGTTCTAACCCCGTTGTGCCAAGCAGGAGACGGGTCAAACCCCAGAATCCTTCGATCTGGTAAAACATCAATTAAAGGTTTGATTTCAAGCAGTTGCGGCAAAGGGTTATGAATAATATCAAGATCTGATTTGGCAATTCTAGTCAGCAGCCTAGGCAACAGGTCTCGATCATCTTGCTTGCCGATGATATTACAATCATCCGAATGCAGCATCACACAAAGCGGTGCAAAACGATAATCCGATGCCAGAATGCTGGGCATATTTCCGGGGTAAATATTTAGCCTGCCATCAACGGTTTTACTGTTGCTGGTGTAAATCTGGCCGGGGCTGATACAGGCCAGCCCCGAGGTAATAAAGCCGGCACTTGGCAAGGTGTTTGGCGATGCAATTACCACCGGCCCATCCGCCAACGCAACATATTCACGCAGCTGCTGGCCTTGGGTTTTATGGGGGTGTAATTGGATCAGGTTTTTTTGTTCTTTTGCGGCAAAGCGCAAAATATTTGCCTCGCTGGCAAATGCGCGCGCGGACGGGTTTTCTTTGTAATAATCGGCAAAACCGTCAAAATCCGGTTGGTTTAACAAAGGGCCAATGAATATAGCAGCCTTGGATTCAGCTTTGTGCGGGGCAGGGCTGATTGCCGGTTTGTGAAAATAATAAGCATCACTTGCGGTTTTGACGATTGTTTTGGGTTGCCAATGTCGTGAATGTTCCATCGCGGCGGCAAGGCTGCCCGGGTCGGGATCAAACATCAAACAATTATCACCGTCTTGCCAAATACCGGTTTCACCAAAGGCCAGACAATCCTTGGCAAGCAGCAAAGGCCGGCCCGCTTTTGAAATTTCAAAAGCCAATGTGCAAAGGCTTTCAAAAGCCGAGCATTGCACAACCCTGCCGCTGGAAATTGCTGATTGGCGTGTATTTTCAGAAAGATTGGTTTCGATACGAATGCGCGGTCTGAAGCGGGCGGGCACCATCAGGCGTAAATCATCAATATAATATTGATCAAACCCGTAAGAAATTAACCGGAAATTACCGGTAAAATCGCTTTTTGAATTTAACAGCGTAAGCGCTGCCCTGATAAACAGCTCGGGCCGCTTAAAGGGCTGGAACCGCGAGGTAAAAATAAAATCGGCGTCTTTTCCGGTATCGGAAATCGGCACGCTGGTTTCGGGCCAGATTGCCGGTGGAAAAGCGACCTCGACCTTTTCCAGCCATGTATCCGGCAGGTTGAAATGGGTTTGGTTGCATTTTGCCAAGGCAGGCAAATGGACAATCACCCGGTCAGCGTCGCGCAGGCTTTGACGTTCCATTTCCAGCCGTGGGGCCAGCCAGTTATTGCGCGAATGGTAAAAAGGTTCGTGATCTATGATCAGCGACAGGGTTGAATGCACCCGACAGGTAATATCGGTTTGTGCAAAGGCCACACCGGCTTTTTTGGCGCTAAGCAAAATCGCGCCAAGCCCCAGATGGTCAGGGATTTCGATATGATCAAATTTTGCGCCGATTTTCTTTTCGGCTTGTAAAATCGCGTCCAGATACCCCATGCCTTTCAGGAATGGTTCCGTTAGGTTCCGGGATGCTGCTGCGTTGGAAAGCCCAGCGATATTTAGTCGCCGTGCAATATTTTCATCATGATCAACATAGTGAAAAGTAACGATATTGGCAAAGCTATCCGACAGGGTTTTCCGGTTTTGACCGGATTGTGCCGGCATCACCACATGCAAGGAATGCCCCGGATCAAGGCTGTGGCTATGCAAAAGAATATTATGCATCAAACGGCCAATACCGCCCAGATCCTTGGGATACAGCTCTTCGATAATAAAGCAGGTCTTTGTCAATTTTGCGCGCCTTTTGTGCGTTTGTTTACTGCTATGTCAAATTGTCAGTGTCCGCAAGATTGCCAAAGCTGTAAGTTGGTTGGGCAGATAATCCTTTGGTTGAAAAATCAGGGTTTTTTGTTTGCTTTGTGATTTTTTCTTTACTTGCCTATGCATTGGCAAGTATTCAAAAAAAGTAATTGTTTTTTTTGGCCGAGTATCCCACCCATCAATCGTTCCGGAGTAAATCATGGCCAATTTGGCAATCAAAATAATCGACAGCACAAATGGCGGTTTTGCTGAAAATGTTGCCATAGAGACCCGGAAAATTGTCGAAGGAAACTGGGAGCTGGTTTCCAAAACCCGCACCAATCTGGACGGGTTTGTAGTGCTTGCCGATGGCGAGCATTTGGAAAATGGCGGGTATTACGAGGTAATGGTGTTTTTAGGCGCCTATTTTACCGAATGCGGGTATTCTTTGCCGCAAATGAAGTTTGTCGACATCCTGCCATTACGCTTTGGTATGGAAGATGCAGTTGAAGACAGCGAAATTGTTTTGTCTGTGACGCCATATGGGTATACAGTGGTTTATACTTGATCAAGATTATTTTATTCATGCTTGATCAAGAGTATTTATATTTTAGGTATTTATAAAAAACGGGATTGGTAATGGCTGAATTGGTTCTTTATTTGGTTGACGTTACACGCGGGCAACCGATTGATAATGTTGAAGTCGATGTTCAAAAAACGGTTGATGGCGTTTGGCATCCGGTTAACCAGCTGGTTTCGGATGAAAAGGGCAAGGTCACGATTATTCGTAATGACCAAACCGATGACCCGTCTGGTTATTACGAGGCCACGGTGGCACTCGGGTCTTATTTTCTGCAAAAGGGCTATGTGCTACCAACCCTGAAATTTGTTGATCTGCTGCCGATCCGGTTCGGTATTTCCGATATTAACCAGATTTCACGGGTGATTGTTTCGGTTACGCCGTTTGGATACAGCCTGACCATGGCATAATTGCTGGACTTTTGGTATCGGTTGGGATTATGCCTCCGATATGGTTGATAAAACTAGTCAGATATACAAATCCCATCGAAAAGCCCGTCTGGATATATGGTCTGCGGGCAGTATTCTAATTGCATTGCTGATTCTGGCACCATTGTTTGCGGTAGTGTGGATTGCGTTTTTTCCATCTGAAAATATCTGGAAGCATTTGTTGGCCACTACTTTGCCACGTTATTTCCGCAATTCCCTGATTTTAATGGTTACGGTTGGTTTGGGGGCCGGCATTATCGGCACCGGCACTGCCTGGCTGGTGGTGATGAAACGGTTTCCGCTGCGCCGTGTGCTGGAATGGGCCTTGTTGATGCCTTTGGCCATTCCTGCTTATATCGGTGCTTATGCGCTGGTTGATTTCCTGGAATATGCGGGACCGGTCCAGACATGGATGCGCGGTTTTTTCGGTTGGGAAAATTCGCAAAACTACTGGTTTCCCGAAATCCGCTCTATCTGGTTTGCGGCGCTGGTTCTGACATTGTCGCTATATCCTTATGTTTATCTGATGTCGCGGGCCGCGTTTCGCGAACAATCGGCAAATATGATCGAGGTTTCGCGCGCGCTTGGTTGCGGCCCATGGCAGAGCTTTTTTCGTGTGGCCCTGCCTTTGGCACGTCCCGCCATTGCCGCCAGTCTGGCGATTGTGATGATGGAGACCTTGAATGATTTTGGCACGGTGGATTATTTTGCCGTGCAAACCCTGACCACCGGAATTTTTACGGTTTGGTTACAAGGCTATAACGCCGGTGGCGCCGCGCAAATTGCCAGCGTTATTCTGACACTGGTGCTGGTGCTGGCGGTATTTGAAAAACTGAACCGGAAAAAGCGGCGGTTTCACAGCCTTTCAGCGCGCATAACCCCGGTAACCCCCGAACGTTTACGCGGGTTTCGGGCATTATTGGCCAGCATTGCCTGTTTGTTGCCGTTTCTTCTGGGGTTTGTTTTGCCGCTGGGGGTGATCGGGTCCAATGCCATGGCGCATCTGGATACCTGGGCAGACCCGAGCCTGTGGCGCGCAGCGGGAAATACGGTGTTTTTAGGGGCCACGGCCGCCTTGCTGGTGGTGCTCGGGGCTTTGTTTATGGTGTTTGGCGCGCGTCGATCACGGCTGCGATTACCGCGTATTTTAATGCCGTTAACCGCAATTGGTTATGCAGCACCCGGCGCGGTTCTGGCGATTGGCTTGTTGATCCCGCTGGCGGCGTTTGACAATGCTCTGGCGGATTTTGTTGAATCGCGTTTGGGGGTCGATATAGGTCTGATCCTGACAGGTTCTTCTGCTGCGATTATTTTTGCGTATATCGTGCGGTTTTTTGCCATTCCGCAGGGCGGGATTGATGCGGCATTGGGGCGGGTGACGCCCTCCATGGAAATGGCGTCGCGATCATTGGGGCGCAATTCATGGCAGACACTTTGGTCGGTGCAGGTGCCTTTGATCCGTGGTTCGGTGCTGGTGGCGGGGCTGCTGGTTTTTGTTGATGCGGTCAAAGAATTACCGGCAACGCTGATTTTGCGGCCGTTTAATTTTGATACTTTGGCAACACGGGTTTACGGGCAGGCATCGCTTGAAAACCTGCCAGCCGCTGCGCCTGCTGCCTTATTGGTTACGCTAACCGGATTGCTGCCGGTTATTTTGCTGGCCCGCGCGGGCAACCGTGCGTTTCGCAAAAAATAAGCGGTTAACCCAAAAACCAAATCCACGCCGAGGCTGTAAAAATCGAGGCAATGGTTGCCAAAAGCACCGTATTGGCAGCAACATCTTCGGCGCGCCGGTAAAGATTGGCAAAAATATAGGCATTGATCCCCGGTGCCATGGCGGCGGTAAGCACCAGGTTTCGCAAGATTTCATGGGGCAGATCAAAAATATATCTGGCAAAGATATAAGCCAGCAGCGGGTGCACAACCAGCGACAAAGCGGCCATGGCCGAGGCCTCTGGCAGGGCTTTGCCAATCGAATATCGGGTTAAAACCCCGCCCAGCGCAAATAATGCCGAGGGCAGCATGACCTGACCCAGCATCTCGACCACGGAAATTACCGGCGTAAACACAGGCAAGCCGGTGATATTTACCAGAAAACCCAATCCGATACCAATCATCAGCGGGTTTTTGAACATGGCCAAAAGGATGGTAATCACGGTTTTTTGCAAACCTTGGCCATCAGCGCGAAAATATTCCATGGTGGAAATGCCCAGCAGATAGCAAAACGGCGCATGAACTGCAATGATGGCGATATTGGTGTCGGTGCTTGCCAGCCCGTATGCGCGCTCTGAAATCGGCAGGCCTAGTAAAAGCGAATTGGAAAATAGCGCGGTAAAACCAATAGCGATAGCCTCGCCGGGGCGGCGTTTGAAAACCAGCCTTGCAATGGCAAAGCCTAAGCCAAAGCTGATGGTTGCAGGCAGGTAAAACGACCCTAGCAGCCCAATATTAAACGACTGGGAAAGGTCAAGATTGCGCACGCTTAAAAACAACAGGCAGGGTGCTGCAAATTTCAGGGCAAAAGACATCAGCCCGTCAACCCCGCCGCGCGATAGCCAGCCCAGTTTTGCCACAGCAGAACCTGAAAAAATCAGCAAAAATACCGGCGCGACGGTATCAAAGATCGATGCGATCAAACCTCAATTTCCAGCACCATGCCATCATAGGCAGGGGTGACATTTTCGGGCGTTTCGCTGGCCAGCGTCGCGTAATCCATATCAATATGCATGTTGGTCAGCACCGCCTGTTTGGGCTTGGCTTTGGCAATCCATTGCAGCGATTTTTCCAGATGCACATGGGTCGGGTGCGGGTCCCGGCGCAGGGCGTCCAGCACCCAGATATCAAGGTTTTTAACTGCCTGCCATGCGGTTTCATTCATATCCGACACATCGGGTAAATAGGCCAAACCGCCAATGCGAAACCCCAATGCATCTATGCGGCCATGTTCGACCTCGAAAGGTTCAATCAATATTTCGCCGCCAGCACCGTTGATTTTGATCGGCCCGTCAATCGGGTTCAAATCCAGAATTGGCGGATAATTACTGCTTTTGGGTTGCACAAAAACATAACCAAACCGCGAGATCAGATCATTGGTGGTATTGGCATCCGCATAGACTTGCAGGCGGGTTTTCATATTATAAACCACCACCCGCAGGTCATCGACCCCGTGCACATGGTCAGCATGGGGGTGGGTATAGACCACGGCATCCAGCGTTGAGACACCCGCATCCAATAGCTGTTCGCGCAGATCAGGGCCGGTGTCGATCAATATGCGGGTTGTGCCAGAACCTGTGATCTGTTCCACCAGCATCGAACATCTGCGACGGCGGTTCTTGGGGTTTTTGGGGTCACAAGCGCCCCAATCACCGCCAATGCGCGGCACGCCTGCCGAAGACCCGCAACCCAGTATCGTAAATCGCAGCTTTGCGCTCATTGGCTGGTCCATTTTGCGGCTTTGCTAAACAGCCGGTCAAAATTTTCCGAGGTCTGCCTGGCGAATACATCATATTCCAGCCCGTATATTTCCGCGCCTACCCGTGCAGTAAATGCGGTATAGGCCGGTTCATTGGTTTTGCCGCGATGGGGCATGGGGGCCAAATATGGCGCGTCGGTTTCCACCAAAATACGATCAACCGGTGCGGCGGCAAAAATATTGCGCAATTCCTGTGATTTCTTGAATGTCGCAATGCCCGACATCGACAGATAAAACCCCAAATCCAGCGCGGCTCTGGCCAATTCGGCGCTGGAGGAAAAACAATGCATCACGCAGCTATAAGCACCGTTTTGATATTCTTCGCGCAGCAATTCAGCCATATCCGCATCCGCGGCGCGGGCATGAATGATCAGCGGTAAACCAGTGCGCCGCGCTGCTTCGATATGGATGCGTAATGAGGTTTTCTGAAGCGCCATGCTTTCAACCGTATAATGGTAATCCAATCCGGTTTCACCAATGCCGATCATTTTGGGATGCTTGGCCAAGGCCAGCAGATCCTCAACCGAGACCATCGGTTGGTCAGCCACATTCATCGGGTGGGTGCCAGCGGCAAAAAATACCGGCGCATGGGTGTCTGCAATTTTTTGCACCTGCTCGATCTCGACCAGCTTGGTGCAAATGGTCACCATACGGGTAACGCCAGCGGTGACAGCGCGGGTGATCACCCCGTCCAGATTCTCGGTAAATTGGGGGAAATCAAGATGGCAATGGCTGTCTACTATTTGGGGTTCGGGCATTTTGTATTCCGGAAAACTTAGCGCAGGGCACGGATGGCTGCGGATTCTATTTTCAAAAAGGTATCAAGGATCACTTGCGCGGGGTCAAGGTTTACCGCAACCGCATGGGCAATCCGGCCGGTCAGTTGCTGTTGCAGCTCGGCCCAGATGCGAGATTGGGGTTCGGAATGGCACAGTTTTTCAAAAACCGCCATTTCTTGCGGGGTGGCGGCATGCATTTTGGCCTTGGCACCATGTCGCGCCATACGCACCAGCGCCAGCTCAACCAGGGTGATGACACTGGCGTAAAATTCGGCATTGCCGCGCGCCGCGCAACTATTGCCAAGTGCGGTCAGGGCAGGGCGGGGCAGGTTGGGGGCTTTTGCCAGAATGTTGATGATATTTTGATAGGTTTCAATGCCATTGCCGGAAATCAGCCGGATGGCATCGCCCGGTGATCCAATCGCCAGTTCCGCCAATGCTTGCGGATTGTTGGCCTCAAAACCGGTTTGTTGCAGCACCTGTAATAAATCATCAGCCCCAAGGGTCTCGCAGCGCAGCATGCGACAGCGCGAACGGATGGTGGGCAGTAATTTTGACGGCTGGTGGCTGACCAGTAAAATAATGGCTTTTTCGGGTGGTTCTTCGAGGATTTTCAGCAAAGCATTGGCAGCGGCGCTGTTCAGTTCCTCGGCGGCATCGACAATCGCCACCCGCCAGCCGCCATCGGTGGCCGACATGGTAAAAAAGCTTTTCAGTTTGCGCACTTCATCAACGGTAATCACCGTTTTAAGCCGCTTTTTCTTTTCATCCCAGCCACGGCGGCAAATATACACCCCCGGTTCGGCAAGCGCGTTAATCCGCCGCGTTACCGGATGCGCATCCGGCGATGACAGGTTTTCAGGCTGGCCAAACATGCCTGCCGGTTCGGTGCTAAGCAAAAACCGCGCGATGCGCCATGCAAGGGTTGCTTTGCCAATGCCGCGCGGCCCGCCAATTAACCACGCATGATGTAACCGGCCGGTATTATAGGCCGATAAAAAATCTGCTTCGGCCTGTTGCTGGCCAATCAGCGGTTTGTTTTCGCGCGGATGTGGCGCGTCTTCGATACGATCGGGTTCTGGGATTTCATCGCTCATGGCAGGTGTCCATTTACCGCGTTTAGAACCGTATCGGCCACCTGATCAATGCTGCCGCTGCCATCAATGGATACACAGCGATCAGGGAAATCCTGTAGCAATGCCTGATAGCCCAAGCGCAGTTTTTGTTGAAAACCGGCACCCAGTTCCTCAAAACGGTCTTCGCCAGATTGCCGCGCCAGCCCACGCGCCAAACCTGTATTGGCATCAATATCAAAAACCAGCGTCAGGTCCGGTTCATGGCTGATCATCAGGCTGTGCAATTTATCAACCGTCTGGCGCAGGTCTGCCCGTGCCGCCCCTTGATAGACACGGGTTGAATCGGCAAACCTGTCAGAAATAACAATGGCACCACGCGCCAGTGCAGGTAAAATCGTGCGTTCCAGATGGTCGCGGCGCGCGGCGGTAAATAGCAGGATCTCGGTTTCGGCAGACCAACGTGCCGGATCACCCTCTACCAATAATTTCCTGATTTCCTCTGCGCCAGCTGATCCGCCCGGTTCGCGGGTTAACACCACGTCAAGCCCACGGGATTTTAGGGTTTCAGCCAAACGCCGGGCCTGCGTGGATTTGCCAGAGCCATCCGCGCCCTCAAATGTCAAGAAAAACCCGTTTCGTTTCACAGTGCTTCTTTGCTTAATATACGGTCTTTAAGAATGAAGAACGCTGCCTTGAACCGGTCTGTAAACCCGGCAGCGGCAACATCATCGGTGGCGGCCAGCGGAAAGCGAAATGTGCCCATATCGGGAATTTCAACCACCAGTTCCCCCAGCATTTCACCCGCAGTTATCGGCGCAGCGATCGGCCCGTCAAAAACTACATTTGCGGTGACATCGGGGATGGTCCGGTATGGCATCAACATCGAAATGTCTTCTAGCGGGGCCAAGCCAACATTTGCGGCCTTGCCCAGCCAGACATCGGCAGTTGCAATTTCGGTATTGCCGGTAAACAGGGTTGCAACCGTAAATTCACGAAATGCCCAAGTGACCAGCCGTTCGGCCTCGGCTTCGCGTGCGGCGGCGCTTTCCATGCCGGTGATCATGATAATCACCCGCCGGTCATTACGAACCGCAGAGGCAACAATACCAAAACCGGCCTCGTTGGTATGGCCGGTTTTCAAACCGTCAGCGCCAATACCCAGACCAAGTAACGGGTTACGATTAAACCGGTTGCTTGGCACCCGATTGTCAAATTCGAATTCCGTCATGGCAAAATATTCGTAATATTGCGGGAATTGTTTGATCAGGCGTCGCGACAAAAGCACCAGATCACGCGCGCTCATCCGGTGTTCTGGGTCGGGCCAGCCGGTAGCATTGGTAAAGGTGGAGTTCAACATGCCAAGTTCGCGGGCGCGCTCATTCATGCGTAAGGCAAATTCGGCCTCCGATCCGGCCAGACCTTCGGCCAGCACAACGCTTGCGTCATTGCCCGACAAAACAATCACACCTTTTATCAGGTCTTCTACGGTGACACGGTCGCGGGTATCCAGAAACATCGAAGACCCGCAATTTGCTGGGCCGCCACAAAAATTAACCGCATAATCTGAAACAACGAACTTGTCTGTCAGCAATATGCGCCCAGATTCCAGTGCCTCAAAAACCATATTCAGGGTCATTAATTTTGACATGGAGGCGGGCGGCAATGCCTCGTCTTCATTTTTGGCAAATAACACGGTGCCGGTGTCATAATCGACCACCATGGCAGCGCGGGCGGCGGTTTCCAGCGCAAAAGCTGGCGATGCAAATGCCATAACAGTGGCAACAAAAGCGGATAGAATTTTCATGGGCGTCTTTCTAGCCAAAGATGAACGCATCGGTGAACCCGAGGCTTTTTATGATCCGCAACCGCTCATCACGTTCCGAACGGGTGCTGGCCGGACCGGAAACCACACGATAAAGCGTGCGTTCACCTGAAACGTTGGCGCGGACTTCGGCCTGGACGCCCGCATTTGCCAAAATAGCCACAAGGTCTTTGGCATTTTGTTCCGATGAAAACGTGCCGATCTGGATAAAGGGCTTTGCAGGGGCAGGGCCGGTGGCCGCAACAGGTGCCACAACCGGCGCAATTTCAGCAGGGGTTGCAGATGCGCGCGGCACAGGCGGGATTACGGCTCCGCCTGACGGGGCAGGGATGGGGGTGTCGCTCAGCACTTCTTCGACAATTTCGCCAATAGAAACCGGTTCGACTTCGGCAGTCAGTTCGGGTTCTGGCGGGGCAATTTCGATGGTTTCGCGGCGTAACACTACGATGGATACCTCGGTAGGGCTGCCCGCCAAAACGCCGATAGCCGAGGCCGCATCGGAGGATAGCTGGATCGCAGGGCCGGGGTTTTCGCGCTCGCGGCGGAACAATGCTCCGATAACAGAATCGCCGGTTGCAACATTGGTTATAACCACTCGTTCCGGGTCGATATGGTCTGGATACGCAACCCAGACTCCGCCCAGCGATGGCCGGCCATCCCATAAGGCATTTTCCGTTACTGAAAATATATCCGGCCGCTCGACATCTTGTTCAACCGTGGTGGCACCGGGGGCAGGGGCGGGCGAGGAAGCAGCGCCAATAACAGCGCCTTGTTCACAAGCAGCAAGGCCGAAAATCAACCCTCCGGCGATTAAAAGCCTTAAGGTTTTGGGGCGATAAGCTGAAATACGCATTATTTTCTCCTGTTTCCGACGGCCAATTAAAATTGCGCCGCGCCCGATTGGGGCAATTTGGGATATGCTCTGCCGAATTTGCCGTCTTTTGACGATCATTTGGCGCAGCATAGCGAATAAAAACCGACAAGGGAAGCGTGGCAAAAAAGTAAAAACAGGCTGTGGACGTCTGCGGAAGCAGCCGTTAAAAGACAGGCGTCGGAGGGGTGGCAGAGTGGTCGAATGCACCGGTTTTGAAAACCGACGTAGGTGAAAGTCTACCGTGGGTTCGAATCCCACCTCCTCCGCCAGAGCTTAGAACTAAAGCATTGAAGGTATTATATATTTTTAATGTTCGCACTTTTCGTTCCCACATGCGTTCCCACACTTTGTTCGGCTTTAAAATCGCGTCTTGTAGACACATTACGCCCCATTTAGTCCTTATTACCCGTAATTAGCCGTCTTTGTTCATTGCGACTAATCTGCCCATAACTCCGCAAAGTCGTTAAAACATCTGTATGGCCAAGGTTTTGAGACGTGGCAACCAACTCGGCGACTGAAGCACAATTCTTGACCACATGGCGAGCAAGCATGTGACGAAAGGCATGGGGGCCGTAATTTGGCAAGTTTGCGTTTTCATAAGCTTGCTTAACGATTTTGCGGATGGGTTCCGTGCTTTTCCAATGGTTGCGGTGAAAGCCCGCTACGGCGAAACCTTTGCCTATGCTTGCCTGAACCGCCGTTGTCGGGAAAAGCGGATCGTCTGGACCGTATAGTTCTGTTTCGTCGAGATAGGTAAGCCAATCAGCAAGCACTTTTTCCGCCTCGCTAAAATCTTTGACAAAGAAGGTATCAATTGGCCTGCCGAATTTCGTAGCCACTTCCCTTGGGTTTTGGGTCACTGATTTTTCACGCAAGTCTATATGCTTGATTTTAAGCGATGCCAGAGCCGCCACGCGAATACCTGTGAGGCAAAGAAGGGCGAATACGGCCTTATCCCTCTTTTGGTGCGGCGTGGTGCTTGGCATAAGTCCCAGCGTACGTTTTGCTTGGTTTATACTTGGCGCAGGGCGTGGTGGGGCGGCGCGTGCTTCTGCTTCGTCACGACGTGACAGATTGAAGTAATCGGCATCCGCCGCTTTGATTTTACTTCGAAAACCGTCCTGCTGAGATAACCAAAGAAAAAACTCTCGAAGCGTGGCCAAGATTGCCCGCATGGAAGATTTGGCAAGCGGCTTGCCCGTCTTGGATTTGCCACGGTAATCCCCCCATTTTTAATGGGGTCCGCTTGTAGGATTACGCGGCTAGTTTCAGTTTCATTGCGGGTGTGATCCCGCCGAGGGCCATGTTGGGCCGGTCGTTGTTGTATGTCCAGAGCCATTCTG
>JAKITE010000009.1 GCA_021648225.1 Paracoccaceae bacterium | reverse complement strand
AACAAGAAGACGCCATTCGCAGTTCTCATGATCCGCACAAAGGCAGCCATGATCGCGCATGGCTGCCACCGGGCGCAAAACAAGAGGTCGAAGAATGAGCCACACAGACAAAGCTGTCTTTCTGGAAAGCGTGACATAAAGCCTGTTTTATACCGGCGCCGCGCCTGTCAAATAACCAGCCGCAGGCAGTGGTAACCGCCTGCTAAACCTTAATATCCGCCCTTGCGGCGGCTTTCCGGCAGACCGGCAATTTTACCACCCTGTTTAGAAGGGTCGCCCGGGAACAGGTCATAGACATCGCGCTGCGAGATTTTTTCACCCCAAGCATCAGACATGGCTTTGACAATTTTGCGCGTATTTGGCTGGGTCTGGTTGTTTTCGATGTATTCTTCACGCAGAAAATTGATCAGGTCCCAGTGCTTTTCGGTCAGCTCGATATTGTCAGCCGCTGCCATTACTTCGGCCAGCTCTTTACTCCAGTCTGACAGTTCCAGCAAGTGGCCTGCCTCGTTGGTTTCAATGGTTGTGCCGTTTAGTTCCAGTGCCATTTTTGGTCTCCCCCATGTGGTTTGCTTACACATTCTAATAATGTAATATATCTACATCAAATATCAGGGCAAAATCAAGTGGGTTACATCGGCCTTGGGTATTTACGAAAAGCAGCCAGAATATCCGCATTAATCTCGGCATTCAGACGCAGATCAACGCCCTTTAGAATATGTGCCAACTGTTCGATATTGGACGCGCCAAAAATTACCGAGGCCATAAACGGGCGTTCAACACAAAACGCCAAGGCCATATGCACCGGATCAATGCCGTGTTTGCGGGCGATCCCAACATAAGCATCCGAGGCCGCAAGCGCGTCAGCAGTCAAACGCCCGCCAAGGCTGTCATTGCGCGCACGGCGTGATCCTTTTGGCGTAACATCACCGCTATATTTACCGCTCAACAATCCGGTTGCCAGCGGCGAATAGGTGATCAGGCCGACATCCTCGTTATGGCTCAGCTCGGCCATATCGGTGTCATACATGCGGTTAATCAGGCTATATTCGTTTTGCATGGTCACCACACGCGGCAAGCCATTCGCCTCGGCAATATTCAGAAATTGCATGGTGCCCCAGGCGCTGTCATTTGACAGGCCGATATGGCGGATTTTTCCCGCATCGACAAATTCTTGTAAGGTTTGCAGAATCTCCAATGTGCTATCAAGCGTTTCCTGCGTATTCTGGCCGCTGGCATCAAATTCCCAATATTTGCGAAAATGATAAGAGCCACGATTGGGCCAATGCAATTGGTAAATGTCGATATAATCGGTTTTCAGGCGTTTAAGGCTGGCCTCAACCGCTTCGGTAAGGGTGGCACGCGATATCGGCGCGCCGTTTCGCACATTCATATAGCCCTCGCCGGAAACCTTGGTGGCGATAATCAGATCACCGCGCTTACCGGATTTTTGCAGCCATTCGCCAATCACCCGTTCGGAATCGCCGGTAGTTTCTGCCGCCAGAGGATTAACCGGATACATTTCCGCCACATCAAAAAAGTTGATGCCGTGATCCACTGCCATATCCATTTGCTTTGCTGAATCAGCGCGGGTTTCGCCTAGATTAAACAGCATGGTGCCAAGACAAAAAACGCTGGCCTCCATATCGGTGCGGCCGAGTTTACGATATTCCATTTATATTTTCTCTCTCTTCAAGCTGCTTTTGCGGATTTTTTGCGATGCGGATTTCAGTTGACCACAGGCGGCCATAATATCCTCGCCGCGCGGGGTTCGCACGGGGCTGGCATAACCGGCCTCGTTAATGATTTCGGCAAATGCCTCGATCCGGTCCCAGTCGGAGCGCACATAATTGCTGCCCGGCCAAGGGTTAAACGGAATAAGGTTGATCTTGGCCGGAATGCCCGAGATCAGTTTGACCAGCCGCCGCGCGTCTGCGTCGGAATCGTTCACATCTTTCAGCATCACATATTCAAAGGTAATGCGTTCGGAATTGCTCAGGCGCGGATAATTCCGCAGGGTTTCCAGCAGGACCTCGATGTTCCATTTCTTGTTGATCGGCACCAGCACATCGCGCACGCCATTCGTGGGCGCATGAAAACTGACCGCCAGCAAACAGCCGATTTCCTCACCGGCGCGGACAATTTCAGGCACCACACCCGATGTGGACAGGGTAATACGGCGGCGCGAAATTGAAATGCCCTCATTGTCCATGACAATCAGCATCGCGTCGCGCACGTTTTCATAATTATAGAGCGGCTCGCCCATGCCCATCAGCACCACATTGGTAATTTTACGGCGGCCAATTTGCGGGCCGGGGTCGCTATGCCATTCATCCAGATCATCGCGCGCCACCATGACTTGGGCGACAACCTCGCCAGCGGTCAGGTTACGCACCAGTTTCTGGGTGCCGGTATGGCAAAACGTGCAATTCAACGTGCAGCCGACTTGGCTGGAAATACAAAGCGTGCCACGGTTTTCATCGGGGATATACACAGCCTCGACCTCGTGCCCGCCAGCGATGCGCAGCAGGTATTTGCGGGCGCCATCAATCGAGATTTGTTTCTCGACAATTTCCGGCCGTTCCACGGTAAAATGCTGTTCCAGCGTTTCGCGAAAATCTTTTGACAGGTTGGTCATCCCATCAAAATCCTGCACGCCTTTTTGGTAGATCCACTGCCAAAGCTGGCTGGCACGCATTTTGGCCTGTTTTTCCGCTATACCCACCTCGATCAGCTTTTCACGTAAAACCGCACGGGTTAGGCCCAGCAGGTTTTGTTTAATCGCAAGGTCAGGCCCGCGAGGCACAGTTTTGAAATCTGGGGCGAGGGCGTCGGTCATCGGGCATTCCTAAAGATAAAGCCCGCCAAAGGGCGAGCCTACGGGCATATAACAGGTGCAGCGGCACCTTTCCAGCCCATGCTTAATCAATCAGCAAGGCCAGCATGGCATTGGCGCTTGGCTGGCTGCTGATACGGGTTTTGCCGATATTTTCAACCGGCTCCGCTGTGGCTTTGCTGATGCAATAAAATTCAGCCTTCGGCCAGTTTGCTTGCCAGACATCCGCCAACATCTGTGCGGAACGCGGTGAAAACAACGCAATTGCATCAAGCCCCCCCGCAGCAAGCAGATCAATTGTTTTAGCATCCAGCGGCAAGGCTACCTGTTCATAAATAGCAATGCTCCGGCCTTTAATCGGCAAATCACCGGCCTTGTGCAGCCCGTGAAGATGCAGCGGGTGTTGAACATCAGCGCTATTGATTAATGCCGCCAAGGACTGCGAATTTCCGCTGGCCGCATGGGCGACCATGCCCAAATCCGATGCCATATCCGCCGTAGCAGGGCCAACACAATATACCGGAATACCGCGCCGCTGCCAGCGTTGGGCAAAACTTTTAACGCCGTTTTTCGAGGTAAAAACCAAGGCATCCACGCCATCAAAATCAATCTCGACCGGCAAATCCCGCATTTCCTGCATCGGGGCGATATGGCATTTGATTTCACTGATCCGCGCAAGTTCTGCTGCAAAGGCTTTGGCTTGCAAGCGCGCGCGGGTTAGCAAAAGGGTTCTAGGCAAAGAACCCCTCCCCGCCTTTGGCGCGCAATTTAATACCGGCAGCCGCGCCGATTTTCACGGCGTCAGAAATTGCCCCGCGCCATTCACCTTTGAACAGTTGCGACCCGTCGGGCCGGATGATTTCACCGCGAAATACAACCTCGCTGCCGTTAATCACCGCCAAACCACCAATCGGCGTGCGGCAGGAACCATCGAGTTCTGCCAAAAAGGCCCGCTCGACACTGGTGCGAAGCAGGGTCTCGGTGTGGTGAACCGGCGCGAGCATTTCGCTGATCGCACCATCCCCGCGCCGTTGTTCAATGGCAATCGCGCCTTGGGCCACGGCGGGCAGCATCACATCGGTTTCAATCGGGTTGGCAATGTCGAAATTGCCCAGCCGGTGCAGGCCCGCACAGGCCAGAAAGGTGGCTTCGGCCACGCCGGCATCCAGCTTTTTCAGCCGCGTTTGCACATTGCCGCGAAATTCCACCAACCGCAGGTCTGGCCGCATGGTCAGCAATTGCGCGCGGCGTCGCAAGCTGGAAGTGCCCACAACCGCACCCAACGGCAATTCGTCAATGCTGCTATATTTGCGGCTGATAAACGCATCGCGCACGTCTTCGCGCGGCAAGCAGGTATTGATCACCAGATCGTCAGGCAGTTTTGTCGCCACATCTTTGAAAGAATGCACGGCAATATCTATGCGCCCGTCCAGCAATGCCTCTTGAATTTCTTTGGTAAACAGACCTTTACCGCCGATTTCCGACAAGGGCCGGTCTTGCACCGCATCGCCGGTGGTTTGAATAACCGTGATGGCAAAAGCGGATTCGGGCAGATCATGCGCCTGCATCAAAAGGCTACGGGTTTCCACGGCTTGTTTCAGCGCCAAGGGTGACCCGCGCGTGCCGATTTTCAAGGGTGTGTCGATGTTATATTGCTTGCTCATGCGCAGGGTGATACCCCATTTGCCATGGAACAAACAATCACAATTCTGGGGCTGGAAAGCAGCTGCGACGATACGGCGGCAGCCGTGGTGCGCGCTGATCGCAGCATTTTGTCAAATATTGTGATGGGTCAGAATGATCTGCATGCCGGTTTTGGCGGGGTTGTCCCCGAAATCGCCGCCCGCGCCCACGCAGAGCGGCTGGATATTTGTGCTGAGGCCGCGCTGAAAAAAGCAGGCATTACGCTGGCTGAAATTGACGCGATTGCCGTAACCGCCGGACCGGGGCTGATTGGCGGCGTGATGTCGGGTGTGATGTTTGCCAAAGGGCTGGCGGTTGGCACCGGCAAGCCCGTTATCGGTGTCAATCATCTGGCTGGCCACGCCTTAACCCCGCGCCTGACCGATGGCTTGGCATTTCCATACCTGATGTTGCTGGTTTCGGGTGGCCATTGCCAGTTTTTGGCGGTCGAGGCTGCGGACAAGTTTCACCGGCTGGGCGGTACCATTGATGATGCCCCCGGCGAGGCATTTGACAAAACCGCGCGTATTCTGGGCCTTGGCTATCCCGGCGGGCCATTGGTTGAATCCGAGGCCAAAAAGGGAGACCCTGCGCGGTTCAAATTCCCCCGTCCATTGTTGGACAGGGCTGGCTGTGATATGTCGTTTTCCGGTCTGAAAACCGCCTTGCGCCGCGCCAGCGAGGCGGTTGTTGCTGAAAAATCCGGCCTGACCAAACAAGACCGCGCCGACTTATGCGCTGGTTTTCAGGCGGCGGTATCGGATGTGTTGGCAGAAAAATCCCGCCGTGCCATGGCTGAATTTGCGGCAAGATTTGATGTGACAAGTTTTGCAGTTGCCGGAGGCGTTGCGGCCAATAAAACCATTGGTGCAGCACTTAGACAAGCAGCGCAAGCAGCTGGATTCAGGTTTAGTGCGCCGCCATTAAAGCTTTGCACCGATAATGCCGCCATGATTGCATGGGCAGGGTTGGAACGGTTTCAGGCTGGTGATTTTGATGATCTGACACTGGCGGCAAGGCCGCGCTGGCCGCTGGATAGCAACGCAAAACCGATGTTGGGTTCGGGCAAGAAAGGCGCAAAAGCATGAGCATCGGGGTGATCGGCGCAGGCGCATTCGGCACTTCATTGGCGGTGGCATTGGCGCGGGCGGACAAAAATGTTTTGCTTTGGTCGCGCAGCAATGCCAAAACCATGCAATCGGCGCGCTGCAACGCTGGATATTTGCCCGAAATCGCGTTTCCAGAATCGCTGATGGTGACCGAAGATTTGGCAGGTTTACAAAGCTGCGAGGCAAATTTGCTTGTGATCCCGGCCCAGCAAACCGACAGTTTTCTGGCGGATCACCCCTTGCCAAATGCGCCGCTGATCCTTTGTGCCAAGGGTATAGATATGGCTAGCGGCGCGCTGCAAACGCAGATTGTGGCGCGGCATTCAACCGCCACACTGGCAGTGCTAACCGGCCCCAGCTTTGCGGCCGATATTGCGCGGGGCCTGCCTACTGCGCTGACTTTGGCTTGTGATAATGGCAAGGTTGGCCAGCAATTACAGCATCTTTTATCCACGCCGCGCTTGCGGCTTTATCTGTCGGATGACCCGCTGGGCGCGCAGCTTGGCGGTGCGTTGAAAAACGTCATCGCGCTGGCTTGTGGCATGACCATCGGCGCAGGGCTGGGCGAAAGCGCACGGGCTGCGGTTTTGACGCGCGGGTTTGCGGAAATGCAGCGGGTCGGGGTGGCCATGGGGGCAAGGCCGGAAACCTTGCAAGGCCTGTCAGGGCTGGGAGATTTGACCCTGACCTGTGGCAGCGCCAAATCACGGAATTTTGCTATGGGGCTGGCGATTGGGCAGGGGAATTTACCCGATGCAGGCGCCACGGTTGAAGGGGTTGCAACCGCCAAAGCCGTGGCAAAAACCATTACGGTCGACACGCCGATTGCCGATGCTGTCAGCGCCATTATCGACCAGAAAATCAGCCTTGGGGATGCAATGGATGCCTTGCTTTCCCGCCCCTTGAAACAGGAGTAACCCGATGAAATACTGGCTTTTCAAATCCGAACCCAACGCGTGGAGCTGGGATGATCAGGTCGCCAAAGGCAATATTGGCGAGCAATGGGACGGGGTGCGGAATTATCAGGCACGCAACAATATGCGGCTGATGGAACTGGGCGATTTGGCGTTCTTTTACCACTCCATAAAAGAAAAATGTATCATGGGCGTGGTGGAAGTTTGCGCGCTGGCCCATCCCGACAGCACCACCGATGATGCGCGCTGGGAATGTGTGGATATCAAGGCGGTCGGGCCGTTTCCTACGCCTGTGACGCTGGATGATTGCAAAGCGGACGAACGGCTGAAAGGCATGGTTTTGGTTAATAACACCCGCCTTTCCGTGCAGCCGGTAACGGCGGCTGAATGGCAGATTATCTGTGATATGGGTGGATATGTGACGAAATAATATTCGGCATTACACCGTTTTTATAATAAAAGAGGGCGTAAAATTTCGGGGGGGCTTTTCGCGAAAGAAGCCCCCCCGACCCACCAGCGCAACACGCAAATGCATTGCGCCTCGCCCATTCTGCGGCCAAGAGTATATCGATGTTTTGGATGAAAGCAGGGCTTTGCCCCGACACGGGCTTCTGCCCTGACTGTCACTTGTTGGTTCTAACAAGACAGGGCGGTTAGTGCAATTTTTTTACCCGTAAAATTCGAAATGTATTGGTGTGAAATGGTTTGAAATTTTATGCGGGTCTATCTGCGTTCCAGCCGGTAAATTATGCCTGCTAATGACACAACATATAGCTCGCCAAACCCGTCCAGCCCGAAGCTGGCTAACAAGTCCACTTCGCCCAGATCGGCAGCCCAAGACCTCTGTGCGGTTGCTTTGCCGTTTTTATATTCAAAGCTGAAAATCCGGCCATTGCAAAAATCACCGTAAAAATAGGTGCCGCGCAATTCGGGCAGGGCCGCGCCGCGATAAACATAGCCACCGGTAATCGCGCAGCCATCGCCGGTTGGATAGGTCAAAACCGGCGCTACATAGCCTTGTGATTTGCAATCCGGCCTTGCCAGACAGGTGGCGCCTTCGGCATCCGGCCAGCCAAGGTTCAAGCCGCTGGAGCCTGCTGAAACCACGCTGATTTCCTCGGCTGTTGATTGGCCGACATCGCCGATAAACAGCAAATCTCCGTCAAACGAGAACCGCCACGGATTGCGCAAACCATAAGCCCATGCCAAAGGCGCAGGGCCATTTGGCTGCGGGTTGGTTCGGGGCACTAAATTGCGCGGGTTATCAACATCAATGCGCAAGATCGTGCCAAGCGCAGTGTCAAGGTTTTGCCCGTTTGCGTAAGTATCATTTGCGCCGCCACCATCACCAAACCCGGCAAAAAGATAGCCATCCGGCCCAAAGGCAATCATGCCGCCATTATGATTGCGTGCGGGTTGATCCAGCCGGTAAATCACCCGAACCGGTTGGTTATCAAACCGCCCGTTGGCAAAATCATAGTGGATTTCCTCGATCATGCTGGTAAGATTGCCGGTGGTATAGGAAATATAGGCCAGCCCGTTTTCCAGAAAATCAGGATGGAGCGCCATGCCCAGCAAACCGGCCTCGCCCGCATGGGTAACGCGATTGCGGATATCCAGCACTTCGCGGGTCTCTCCGGCTTGCAAAACCGCGATTACCCCGTTTTGCTGCACCACAAAAAGCCGCGAGTCATCCGGTGCGGCAGTTACAAATATAGGGCTGTCAAAACTGCGCGCGACCTCAGCCAGCACATAGTCGCGGGTGTTTTGGGCAAAAATCGGATTGGCCAAGAAAGTAAGAAATAATCCGGTTATCAGGCGCATTGTAGTGGTTCCTTTTGTTTATCCGCCCAAAGAATAGAGCATTTTGCAGGGTTTTCCAAATTGCATCCAAAGCTGCATTTGGATCAACTCGATGCCGGAATTGGTTTTGTCAAAGTTAGTAAGGATGGCGATTCGCCTTGATCTTCTTTTGGAGCACGCAGCTTTGGGGCGCTGGGTTGCCATGCCTTTAAGTGTTGACCAACCAAGGAGTAAAACTCGGGAACAATACGTTCAACATCCTCAATGAAGGTTCGGGTTCCGGCAAATCGTCCGGCAAGAGGTTCAATCAGTAATATCTGGAAACTATGCGGCGCAAGTTTCGCGTTTTCAGCCTGAATAATTTTGGGCTTTTCGCGTAAATCTGCCAGTCGGTTTTGGGTATGCCCAACCTTAGATGGCCAAAACGCTCGGATAATTATCCGATCATCTTCATCTTTTATCATGCGCAAAAGCCAGTTTACCCTGGCCTTGGTTGATTGTTTATTTGCGGGGGCTTTAACCTTCATTGAAACATCAATGGTCCGTCGCGTCAGATCTGCCTCAACCAATATATCAGAGGCAGCATCCGGCACTTGATAAATCGCGGTAAGGTCTTTTGTTTCACAGAATTTGGCAATTTCGGTTTTAAGCCGCAATACATTGTCTTTAAGCAATTTGGCGTTGATTTTCTGCTGAACCGGTTTGCCAACCATTCGGGACAATAACAAACAAATGTCGCGTTGCTCCTCCAGCCAGCCAGCAACTGTTGCTTCTACTTCCGGGGCAGATTTCTGCAACAATGCCCCGGTTTTTGCTTTTGTAACTACATCTTTCCAGCCTTTGTTCATTTGGGTAAATCCGGCAACACCGGTGGAAGGATGGGTCAGAAAACGGATGAATTCCTCCAGCATCATTTTTTGTAATGGATCAGCAATCATATCTTCGGTTAATAGCAATTGGCAATTTGTCAAAATTGACATCCATGACCAGTGGAAAAGCCCTACCTTTTTGAGCAGAGTTTTTGAGACTTGAATGGGCGGATGGTCTGCGCGCGCTACAAATTGATTGCTGATTGTAATGACATTTTCAATGCCATGATCTTTTGCCAGTTTCAGATAACGCTCAACCTGATCCTGCTCCAAATCCTTTTTGCCAATCTTGAATTCGACAAGCGCCAACCGCATTTTGCCACCGCTTTTGATAACAATTAACCCGTCTGGCCGGTCCTTCTTTTCGGAATCATTTTTCAAAACAACCTCGGTAAAACATTCTATCGAGGTCCGCACACCGGTTCGGATATTTATGCTCTGCATAAGCTTTGCGGTAAGGTCAGGCAAAAGCGGCAGCAGCGCCAAAAAAATGGCAGCGATCCGGTTTTCTTTATTGGTTTCGCTAACCACGGGAAAAAGTCGGGCTTTTTCGCCTTGAACCATAATTTCAGATATTGCCATGTGACCCACCCCGTAAAAATTTCCACCCATGGTAGAAAACGCTAATTTTCGAAAAAAATCAACTTTGGGCTGCATTTAAGTGTGTAGCCTTGACATTCCCCCCCTAAACCTGTGTATCCAACCCCGACTAATTTCGCGCGCAAATTTCGCGCTCTCCCGTTTCAGGAACCATAAAATGCACGCTTTTCGCTCTCATAAATGCCATGAACTTAACGCCAGCAATGTGGGCGAAACCGTGCGCCTGTCGGGCTGGGTGCATCGTATTCGCGATCATGGCGGCATTTTGTTTATTGATCTGCGCGATCATTACGGCATCACGCAGGTTTTGGCGGATGAAGACAGCCCGGTGTTTCACGCGCTTGAAAAAGTGCGCTCCGAATGGGTGATCCGCATTGATGGTGTGGTCAAGGCGCGCGATCAATCCCTGATCAACAAAAACATCCCCACTGGCGAGGTGGAAATTTTCATCCGTGATATGGAGGTGCTGGGCGCTTCTGAAGAATTGCCTTTGCCGGTATTTGGTGAACCCGATTACCCCGAAGAAGTTCGACTGAAATATCGTTTTCTGGACCTGCGCCGCGAGGGCATGCATAACCGCATGATGCTGCGTTCCAACGTGGTGGCCAGCTTGCGTCGTCGCATGACTGAAAAAGGCTTTAACGAATTTCAAACCCCGATTATCACCGCCAGTTCCCCCGAAGGCGCGCGGGATTTTCTGGTGCCTTCGCGCATGCATCCGGGCAAGTTTTACGCGCTGCCACAGGCACCGCAGCAGTTCAAACAGATGATGATGGTGTCGGGCTTTGATAAATATTTCCAAATCGCCCCGTGTTTTCGCGATGAAGACCCGCGCGCCGACCGCTCGCCTACCGATTTTTACCAGCTGGATATGGAAATGTCTTTTGTCACGCAACAGGATGTTTTTGACACCATTGAGCCGGTAATTACCGGCGCATTTGCGGAATTTTCCGATAAAAAGGTTAATCACGATATTCCGCAGATTTCTTATAAAGATGCCGCGCTTTGGTATGGGTCAGATAAACCGGATCTGCGTAATCCGATCAAGATGCAGATTGTATCGGAACATTTCGCCGGTTCAGGCTTTCAGATTTTCGCCAGCATTCTGGAACAGGGCGGCACGGAAATTCGCGCCATTCCGGCCCCGACAGGCGGGTCGCGTAAATTCTGTGACCGTATGAATAAATTTGCCCAAGCCGAGGGCCTGCCCGGCATGGGCTATATTTTCTGGCGCGAAAAAACCGCTGATTCCGTGGCGCAGGAACTCGGCATCAAGGTTAAAGAAGCCCAGGCAATGCTGAAATCCGGCGAAGCCAAAGGCGGCATGGAAGCAGCTGGTCCCTTGGCCAAAAACATCGGGCCGGAACGGACCGAGGCCATCCGCCAGCAGCTTGGCCTGAAGGTCGGCGACGCGGCGTTTTTCCTTGGCGGCAAGCCCAAAACCTTTGAAGGCGTTGCAGGGCGTGCCCGTAATGTGATCGGCAAAGAACTGGGCCTGACCGACCAGAACAGCTTTGAATTTGCGTGGATCGTTGATTTTCCCATCTACGAAAAAGACGAAACCACCGGCAAAATCGATTTTGAACACAACCCTTTTTCCATGCCCCAAGGCGGGATGGAGGCGCTGAATGGCGACCCGCTTAAGGTGTTGGGATACCAGTATGATCTGGCTTGTAACGGCTATGAGCTGATTTCCGGCGCGATCCGCAATCACAAGCTCGACGTGATGTATAAGGCGTTTGGCATCGCCGGTTATGACGAGGCAGAGGTCGAAAAGCGTTTTGGCGGCATGGTCAAGGCATTCAAATACGGCGCGCCCCCGCATGGTGGATGTGCTGCGGGCATTGACCGGATTGTTATGTTGCTGGCCGACGAGGAAAACATCCGCGAGGTCATCATGTTCCCGATGAACCAACGCGCCGAAGACCTGATGATGGAAGCGCCAAGCGAGGCCACCAATGAGCAGCTGCGCGAATTGGGCTTGCGGGTGATTCCGCAGGAATAATTCAGGGGTCATTACCCCGCTTTATTCTGCGGCCTCTGCAACAATAAAACCACCGGATTGGCGGTTCCAGAAACTGGCATATTGGCCATCCAGCGCCAATAGCGCGCTATGGCTGCCTTGCTCGATAATGCGGCCTGCGTCCAGCACCACAATCCGGTCCATCTGGGCGATGGTAGACAGGCGATGGGCAATGGCGATGACGGTTTTGCCTTTCATCAGGGTTTGCAAAGTGTCCTGAATGGCGGCCTCGACCTCGCTATCCAATGCGGAGGTTGCCTCGTCCAGCACCAGAATTGGCGCGTTTTTCAGGATGACCCGCGCCAAAGCAATGCGTTGACGTTGCCCGCCCGACAGTTTCACGCCGCGTTCCCCAAGGTGCGCATCAAAGCCGGTTCGGCCACGGTTATCTTCCAGATCAAGGATAAATTCCATGGCTTGGGCCTGTTCACAGGCGGCGATTAATTCGGCCTCGGAGGCATCGGGCCGGCCATACAGGATGTTGTCGCGGGCCGACCGGTTAAACATTTCCGTGTCTTGGGTAACCATGCCGATTTGCTGGCGCAAGCCGTTTTGGGTCAGGTCGCGCAGATCAACACCATCCAGCGTAATCGCGCCACTTTCCACATCACGCAGCCGCATTAGCAACGCCAGAACCGTCGATTTCCCCGCACCCGACCGCCCCACCAAAGCCAGTTTTTCTCCGGCTTTGATTGTCAGGTCAAACCCGTTTAGCCCACCGCCACCTTCGCGCCCGTAATGAAAACCTACCTTGTCAAACCTGATCGCTCCGGTCACGTTTTTTGGCGCTTGCGCGTCCGGTCTGTCCAACAAAGTGTAATCTTTGGCCAGCATGGCGATGCCGTCTTCCGCTGTCCCGATATCAGAAAACAACCCCATCAGCATAAACGAAAACCACCCCGTCATGGCACCAAGGCGGCTGGCCAGAATGCCGGCGGTAACAATCGCGCCTGTGGGGCTGTCACCGGTATACCAAAGCGCCACGGCAGTGCCGATCAGCGCCACCGGCAGCAAGCCTGCCAGAATGGCGATGGAAATGCGGAATTTGAAAACCTGCCGCCCGAAATCAAGCGCCGCGGTGTGAAACCGCTGCAATGTTTCACGCGCGGCTTTGGCTTCCATATCCGTATGGGCAAACAGTTTTACCGTTGATATATTGGCAATGCTGTCAACAAAATTACCTGAAATAGCCGAGCGCGCCTCGGCCCGCACTTTGCCAAGAACACGAATGCGTGGCAGCCCCCAGCGCAGCACTAAAACATATATAGCCAGCCAGCCCAGCATCACCAATGCCAGCCGGTAATCACTGGAAAACATTATCGCCATGCCGCCCAGAATCATTGCCCCAGCAAAAGCCACTGCGTTTAACAGCTCCAGAAGTAAATCAACCAACGCATGGGCGGTTTGCATTTGCTTTTGGTTGATACGGCCCGCAAAATCATCCTCAAAGAAATTGAGGCTTTGGCCAAGTGTGTATTTATGCACACGATGCAAACCAAGAACAGGCAGCCCGGGGGCAAATGCCAATGAATTCAGCCCAGCTTGAAACAAAAGCAAAACCGGCCGCAGCACCAGCATAAAAACGACAATTGCCACGAGCGGCCAGATAAAACCGTCAAAGAAGACCTCTCGGCCCTGGGTCGATATGCGGTCAATGATAACGCCAACGATCCACGCGGCTATTACTTCGGCAATGCCGATCAATGTTGACACAATACCCATTAACAGCACCGCTTTGCCCGAACCCGAAAACAACCATTTACCAAAGGCAAACAGGGTTTTGGGTGGCGGGCCGTTGGCGGGGGCAAACGGGTCAAACATGTTTTCAAAAAACTTCAATATTTTTCCTTAAAACGGTGCGTGGAAACCACGCACCCTACGATTCGGTGTCGATAAAGCCGCCGGATTGGCGGTTCCAGAAACCGGCATAAAGGCCGTTTAGCGCCAGCAATTCTTTGTGGGTGCCTTGTTCGGCGACACGGCCTGCATCCAGCACCACAATCCGGTCCATCTGCGCAATCGTAGACAACCGGTGCGCAATTGCAATCACGGTTTTACCTTGCATGACACCATAAAGCGTATCTTGAATGGCGGCTTCAACCTCGCTATCCAGTGCCGATGTGGCTTCGTCCAGCACCAGAATGGGCGCGTCTTTCAGAATGACCCGCGCAATGGCGATGCGTTGGCGTTGGCCGCCAGACAGCTTAACGCCCCGTTCACCAACTTGGGCGCTGTAACCTGTATTGCCATGCGGGTCTTGCAGGTTCTGGATAAATTCATCGGCCTCGGCACGTTTGGCGGCGGTTCGCATCTGGGCCTCGGTTGCATTGGGCCTGCCATACAGAATATTGGCCCGCACGGACCGATGCAGCAATGAACTATCTTGGGTAACCATACCGATCTGGCTCCGCAGGCTGTCTTGGGTGATATCGCGCACCGATTGTCCGTCGATCAGGATTTCACCGTTTTCCGCATCGCGAAACCGCAACAGCAGGTTCACAAGGCTGGATTTACCCGAGCCGGAGCGCCCGACCAGCCCGACCTTTTCACCTGCCTTGAAGGTCAGGTTTATATGGTCCAACCCGCCAACGCCTTTGCCATAATGATGCGACAGGTCGCGCAATTCGATCTGGCCAGCAGTCAGGTTCAGCTCGGTTGCATTGGGTGCATCGGTTACGGAATGGGGCACGGCAATTGATTGCAGGCCCTCGCGCATGATGCCCGCATGCTCAAACATCCGCACGGTTACCCACATAATCCAGCCGGTCATGCCGTTCAAACGGATGGTCAGGGCGGCTGCGGCGGCAACCTCGCCCACCGAAACCGTGCCGGTGCTCCACAACCAGATCGCGGGGCCAATCACCCCTACCATCAACAATCCGTTCAGGCTGGCGAGGCTAAAGGTCAGCCGGGTCATCAGCCGTAAAAACCGCAAAAACCGGATGCGATGGCGTTTCATGGCTGACAGCGCATAGGTTTCTTCGCGCTTGCCATGGGCAAACAGTTTTACGGTTTCGATATTGGCATAGGCATCGACGATCCGGCCGGTAACCAGCGATTTGGTCTCGGACATTTTTTCCGAGGCCGAGGCTACTTTGGTCGCAATCCGTTTGACAAAAATGATGTAAACCACCAGCCAGATCGCCATTGGCAAAGCCAGCCGAATATCAATCACGGCCAGCACCAGAATGGCGCCCAGCACATAAGTGGCGGCATACCAGATGCCCTCCAGCGCCATATAGGTGCTGTCCTCCACCGAAGGCCCCATTTGCATCACGCGGTTGGCCAGCCTTCCGGCGAAATCGTTTTGGAAAAATTCAGACGACTGGCCCAACAGATGTTTATGGGCCTGCCAGCGGGCTTGTTCCTGCATGTTTCCCGCTAGGGTTTGTTCCAGAAACAGGTGGTTCGAGGTAATAATAAGGGGCCGCAAAAACAGCACAAACAGCGCCGCAATCAGCAATTCCATGCCATGCAAAGCCCACATGTTTTCAACACCGGCCTCGTTCATCATGTCGATAATGCGACCTGAATAAAAAATCAGCCCGCTTTCCATCAGCGCGGTTAAAATGCCCAGAAACGCCATAACCGGCAGCCATTTGCGGAACGGGTAAAGCTGGGTTTTGATATAATCCCACAAGCCTTTGGGCGGGGTGCGTTCATCAAAATCAGCAAAGGGATTAACAAGGTTTTCAAAAAATTTGAACATGGGGTGCCCTTTCGTCGGGCTAAAAAGTCGGGCTGAAAAATTGTGCAAAATAGGTGTGCAGCGGGCCGGATGGCCCCGAATTCGGAGGCCTAAAGGCTGTAATAAATGGTCCGAATTAGTCGCATTGCACGTTCTCCACCATGTTGGATCAGCAATCTATACTGTGCGGTTCTGCCGCAGTCAACGGTGAGAGATAAAAACATTGCACCCGATACATTGGGGACTTACTCGGGAGATTGCGACAACTTGCTCGGACTGAATTATGGCAAAGCGGTTGGATGTCGGCCCGCTTTCCGATAGCTTCGGGTTTTCTCTGTTTGAGGGTGACTGGATGACACAAAACGACCTTATTGCTGAAAGATCCCGCGCCTCGGCGTGGTTCAAAGAATTGCGTGACCAGATTTGTTCTGCCTTTGAAGGGCTGGAAGACGCGCAAACCCAAGGCCCTTTTGCCGATCTGGCCGCCGGGCGGTTTGAGCGCAAACCCACAAAACGCGACAGCGGCGATGGCACCGATGCGGGCGGCGGCGAAATGTCGGTCATGCGTCAGGGTCGGGTTTTTGAAAAGGTCGGGGTAAATATTTCCACGGTTTATGGCCAACTGGGCGCAGCGGCGCAAAAATCCATGATGGCACGCCCGGGTCTGGCTGGTTTGGCGGATGATCCGCGTTTCTGGGCGGCGGGAATTTCGCTGGTGGCGCATATGCGTTCGCCAAAAACGCCGGCAGTGCATATGAACACCCGCATGTTCTGGACCCCGCATGGCTGGTGGTTTGGCGGCGGTGCAGACCTGAACCCGATGGTCGAAAACCCCGATGATACCGCGTTTTTCCATGCCGAACTGGCCAAGGCCTGTGATGCCCATGACCCGGAATATTACCCGCGCTATAAAAAATGGGCGGATGAGTATTTCATGATCAAACACTGGAACGAACCGCGCGGTGTGGGCGGTATTTTCTATGATGATCACAATACCGGCGATTGGCAGGCTGATTTTGCATTCACGCAGGATGTAGGCCGCGCCTTTCTAAAGGCCTTTCTGCCGGTCACGGAAAAACACATGTTCACCCCATGGAGCGATGCGGACCGCGAGGTTCAACTGATAAAGCGCGGGCGTTATGCCGAATTTAATCTGGTCTATGACCGAGGCACCCAGTTTGGCCTGCAAACCGGCCATAACCCCGAGGCGGTGCTGATGTCTTTGCCGCCTGAATGCAAATGGCCCTGAGCAAAATTGCAATCATTGGCTGGGGCAGCCTGATTTGGGATCTGGAGGTTTTAACCCCGCATACGCGCGGTGGCTGGCAAATGACCAAAGGGCCGCGTTTGCCCATGGAATTCAGCCGCATTTCCCCCAAACGCAAAATGGGGCTGGTGGTGTGTCTGGACCCGCTGGTCGGGGTGGAATGTGCCACCCATGTTATCCGGTCGGTGCGGGGAGATGTGCAAATGGCGCTGAAAGATCTGGCGGCGCGCGAACGTGCGCCCCATGGCCGGATTGGCTGGGCCGATATTGCACGGGGCGCAAGCCGGATGAACAGCGTGGTTTTGCAGGTGCAGCAATGGTGTGCTGAAAATGGCTGGGACGGCGCGGTCTGGACCGATCTGGAACCGAATTTCAGAGACCATACCGGACAGGATTTTTCGGTTGATCAAGGGATTGCCTATTTAAAAGCTCTGGATGGAAGAAACCTGTCCGAGGCGTTTGAATATATTGAAAATGCGCCCCGTCACACCAAAACGCCTCTGCGCGATGCGTTGAGGGCGGATGACTGGTGGCAATCTCTAAAGAAAAACAAGCAGCGCTGACAGGGCCATTAACGCCGCCATCACAATCAAAAACCGGCGCCATATTTTCGGGCTTGCCAGCAGGGGTCGCAGCCTGCTTCCGGTGGCGGTATAGAACAGGCAGACAAACAGATTTATAGATGTAAAAACCAGCGCAAGCTGCAGCGATTCAATTTGCAATGATGCACCGCCGCCAAACCCCGCCGCTGCGGCCAGCGCCACGGCCCAGACCTTGGGATTGACCCATTGAAACAGAACCGCCTGCACCAGCGTAAAGGGTTTTTCGCCGCTTTGGTCTTTGGGCGCGTTGGCTGATACTAACAACCGGTATGCCAGCCATAAAATCCATGCAGCAGCCAGAATTCGGAATAACAATGCCAATGCGGGAATGTTCAGCAACACTGCCGCCACGCCCAGTCCCGCAAGGCCGGCAATCACCCCAACCCCGAGGGCTACACCAAAAATATGCGGCAGACTGCGTCTAAACCCGAACCGCACACCCGAAGATAACAACATAATAACATTTGGCCCCGGCGTTGCCAGACCGGCAAAAACAAAGATCACAAGGGCAAGTTCAGGCAGCATTATTTATCCAGCAACAAAATGACGATGCCAAACACAATGATGCTGGCCATACACAGATTGAATATTCTGAATCGCAGGTCTGTGTGCAGCCATTGCTGCATCCACACCCCGAACCACACCCAGCCATTGGCCGAGGTCAGCCCGGCCAATGACGCAAGGATGGCGGCGATGGATGCCTCTAACAACGGATTTTCGCCTGTTATAAACGTGGCAACAATACCGATTGCCATGGCCCATGCTTTGGGGTTGATCCATTGAAAGGCAATGGCCTCGTAAAACCTGAAAGGGCGGCGGCGCGCGCCGGTTTTGCCCGGGCGTTTGCCGGTGGCGATTTTATAAGCCACAAAAAGCAACATCGCCGCACCGACCCAACGCAGGGTTTCTTGTAATAATACCGAGGCTAAAAACACCTCTCCCAAACCAAATGCCATGATAAACAGCATGATCGGAAAACCGAATGCGACGCCCAGAATATGCGGCAGGCTGGCGCGATGGCCAAATTGCGCGCCCGATGCGGATAGCATGGCGTTATTCGGCCCCGGTGTCCAAACCATGGCCAGCAGCAGGGCAAACAGGGTTATTATTGTGTCAAAGGGCATTTAGATGTCCGATTTAGGTAAGCTTTTATGACCATTTCAAAGCAAATCGGATTTGTCCAGCCTAAACCCGCTTTTGATCCAGCGGTCTTCCAACCGGCGCAGTTCCGCACCCAGCTTTGGCCCCGCAGCAATGCGCGGCATTAAATCCGCCGCAACAACCGGAAATTTCGCGGCTGCACCCAGCGCAATTTGCTCCATGGTTTCGGGTGGTAGTTCCGTGCCCAATGTGGCCGCCAGAACCAATGCGTCATTTATCGCCATGTCAGCACCAAAGCGATAAGCAGTTTCAGCAGGCGGCAGGTTTTGGCCTTGCTTTGCCAGATATTTTATTTCGGCTTTGCTTAGGCGCAGGGCCTGCCCCGCGCCATTTGCCCCGATCACAACCAGCCGCCGCAGCCAGTCCGGTTTGATATTATGCGCTTGTTCCAAGGCCACCAGCGGCGCAATAAATTGCGGGTTTGCGTTGGGCAATATGCGCATCAAAACCCCGCTTTTGGCCATCGCAGCCAGCGCAGGTGCCGGATTATCCACCGCCAGTAATTTACGAATTTCACTGGTAATACGCTCGATCGAAAGGGTTTCAAGCCCGTCCAGATTGCTGGCGCAAGCGGCCAAACCATCGGCATCAATGCCGTTTTCAGGGTCACAATATTGGGCGTAAAACCGGAAAAATCGCAAGATCCGCAGGTAATCTTCCTGAATGCGTTTTTGCGGGTCGCCGATAAATTTCAACCGCCGGTTGACCGTGTCATCAATGCCGTTAAGCGGGTCGATAATTTGACCGGAAATGTTGCAGTATAGCGCATTCATGGTGAAATCCCGACGCTGTGCATCTTGCAAAATATCATCGGAAAACTGCACTTTTGCGTGGCGGCCATCAGTATCAATATCGCGCCTAAAGGTCGTGACCTCAAACGGGGTTGTGTTGCTGATCACCGTAATAGTGCCATGATCAATGCCGGTTGGGATGGATTTCAGGCCTGCATTTGTCGCCAGATCAATCACCTGTTCGGGCCGCGCGTCGGTGGCGATATCAATGTCACTAACGCCAACCCCGAAAACCGAGTTCCGAACACAGCCGCCAACCGCATATGCCTTGAAACCCGCATCTTCCAGCATGGTAAAAACCGCAACCGTGGCCGGATCTGACAGCCATTTTTCCGAAATAACTTTCATAATTGCGCCACCCTGTCTGCCAGCCCTTTTAGCATGCGCGCCGTCGCCCCCCAGATAAAATGCGGGCCATAGGGGATGGTTAGATAGGATCCTTTTTGCCCCATCCAGTCCCTGCTTTGGGTTTGGTAATTCCCGGGATTAAGCAAAAACCAGAGCGGAACCTCAAAAACTTCGGCAACCTCCCCCGGTTCGGGAATAGGGGTGAAATCCTTGATCACCCGGCCCAGAAACGGCACAACTGAAAAATTTGTAATGGTTTCGTGATGGGCGATGGCGCCGATAATCTCGACATTCCGGCGCGGCAAGCCGATTTCTTCTTCGGCCTCGCGCAGGGCCGCGTCTTTGGCAGAGGCATCGCTGGCATCCACCTTGCCACCCGGAAAGGCCACCTGACCGGGATGATGCAACAGATTGCCGGAGCGCCGCGTTAGAATAACCTGCACGCCAGTGTTGCGTGTAATCAGCGGGATCAAAACCGAAGCAGGCCGCAACACGCGGTTTTTGGCAAGCTGTTGCCGCACCGCCGGATTAAGATCAAAATCCGATGATGCGTTAACTTGCGCCATCGCGGTAACGCGGCGGAGCTTTTCAAAAATATCTGGCTGCATATCCATCCGGTTTATGTGGCCTATACGAGCTGCAACAACAAGGGTTAGCCGCGATTTGCGAGGGCCAAAATTGCGTCGATATCCAGATTTTGCTCCAGATGCTTGGCAAGCTGGTCCAGCGTATCCTCGACCGTTGCGTTATAATTCAGGCCGGAATGCGCCGCAGCCTGCTCAGCCAGCCATGCGTTGCGAAAACTGTCCGCACCAAAAATGCCGTGCAGATAAGTGCCTGAAACCAAACCGTCTTTTGATCTTGCACCCTCGGGTTTTCCGGCGATGCTAAATACAGGGTTGTCCCTGTCCGGCCCGTCCGAATGGCCGATATGGATTTCATATCCTCGGGTTTGTGCGCCGCTGACCAGATGTTTTGCGGTGATCTTGGTAAGCTGTTTTTGCGGTGCCATCACGGTTTTAATATCAAGATAACCAAGCCCTGTGATGCTGCCTGCTGGCCCTTCGATACCCAACGGGTCGGAAATGCTTTGGCCCAGCATCTGATAGCCGCCACAAATACCCAGCACCTTGCCGCCACGCCGCACGTGGGCTTTCAGGTCTATATCCCAGCCTTGCTGACGGAAAAATTTCAGGTCGCCAATGGTCGATTTACTGCCGGGGATAAGCACCAGATTGGCGTCGCCGGGCAAAGCCTGACCCGGTTTCACAAAACAGATTTCTATGCCCGGCTCCGCTGCCAGCGGATCAAGATCATCAAAATTGGCCATGCGCGATAATTGCGGCACCGCGATTTTGAAATCTCCGGAACCGGAGGAACGAATATCAAGCGCGTCTTCGGCGGGCAGTTTATGGCTGTCGCCAAACCACGGCACGGTGCCCAGACCCTGCCATCCGGTCAGGGATTCTATGGTTTTGAACCCCTCGGAAAACAGGGTTGGATCACCGCGAAATTTATTAATGATAAAGCCTTTGATCCGGCTGGCGTCAGGTTTTGAAATCACGGTTTTGGTGCCGACAATCTGGGCAATCACCCCGCCACGATCAATGTCGCCTGCCAGAATGACCGGAATGTCCGCCGCCTCGGCAAAGCCCATATTGGCGATATCGCCTTGGCGCAGGTTGGTTTCGGCAGGGCTGCCTGCACCCTCGATAATCACAATATCGGCCCGTTCACAACATTTGGCAAAGCTGTCCAGCGTAGCGGCCAGCAGGGTTGGTTTCAGTTTCGCATAATCGCGCGCTGCAACACTGGTAAGCCGCTGGCCCTGCACCATCACTTGCGCGCCGGTTTCGGATTCGGGCTTTAGCAATACCGGATTCATATGCACCGAGCTGGGAATGCGGCAAGCCATGGCCTGCAATGCCTGCGCGCGACCAATTTCGCCTCCATCATCGGTTACCGCGCCATTGTTGGACATATTTTGCGGCTTGAACGGATAAACCTTCAGGCCGCGATTGGCCAAAGCACGACAAATGCCCGCCACAAGCAGCGATTTACCAACATTGGAGCCGGTGCCTTGAATCATAATTGCCGGTGTTTTTACCATATGAATTCAGTGGCACAGGGCAAAGGCTTGAGCAACAATAAATGTCGCGCCGCAGGGGGCATTGAGCCCCCGCGGCGCGACCTTACCCAAAGGGGAAGGGGTTGTGTCTAATAAAGATCAACCCGAAACGGTGTGGTTGTCCAATACAGCCCCGCCAGAAAAACCAGCCGGTCAACACGCCCGCTTGGTGCGGTTGTGCCAAATTGCACCGCAATCTGGTCAAGCGCGGTCTGGCTTCCGGCCCCAAAGGCGCCGTCAATGGTTATCGGAACCCCAAGATCAGAGATAAATTGCTGGGTGGCGGAATCAACCTGATTGCGGTTCATTCGCCCCAGCAGGCCCATGGCTTCTTTTTTGGCATCCGGGTCACTTAAGGCAGCGGCTTTTCCGGCAAAAAGTGCTGCATCGGTATTGGCATAGCCATCGGGGCGCTGTTCCAGAATAACATATGCAGCGCCAACACCGGCCCATGGATCACCGCGCTCAATACCCAGCTCATACCATTCCATGGCTTTTTCAGCAGCACCGGTACGGCCAAGCTCAAAGCGTTCATATAGCAACCCGATATTGCCCGGCGCATTTGGATGTCCACCCTCGGCGGCTTGCAAAAACCAGTCATATGCGGTTTGCACATTTTTGGCAGTGCCGCCCATGCCGTCACGATAAACCAGCCCCATATTGTTGAACCCGTAAATATCGCCCCGCGACGCGCTTTCGCGCAAATACCGCAAGCCGCGAGCCGGTTCAAACCATTCGGAATCCTGATCGAGATAAAAATATCCCAGCTCGTTCATGGCAAAGGTATGGCCGACCTCAAGCGCGCGCATCATCAGGTTAAACCCTTGTTCACGCAAATCGGCATTGGTTTCAAATCGAAGCAGCTGACGGCCAAGCGCGTAAAACGCATAGGGGTCGCCTTGGTCAACACCGATGATGTAATGGGCCAATGCTTCGTCAGGAACCTGGGCTTTGGAAACACCACCGCTGCGGCGCGCCTCGTCTGCGATGGAATTACCGATGGCAACCCATGCGCGGGTATGGCCCAGATCTCGTGCGGCTTCAAATGCGGCGCGGGCGTCGTCATACCGCCGCAAGGCCCGATAAGCGCGACCAAGCTGGTAATGAAAACGGCCGACTTGCGGGTTTTCCGCAACTGCCTGAAGACAGGCCTGCAAAGCAATTTCGGGGCGAATTTCATTGGCATAACGGGTCAGGCCGGAACCCTCCGGGTCAAGATGGTCGCCGGCTTCGACATCACAGGTATTGCCTTCAAGCGCGATGCGAACCGCCCTTTCCTGCCCATTCACCAAGACGCTGAATTCATCGGAATAGACAACTCCGTCCGTGAACGAGGCATTGGTTTGCGGCATATTGTTGGAATAAAGCACCTGATCCATCCCACGGCTGACCGCGCCGGTCATATCTGACGCAACCCGTATTCCGTTACTGTCCAGAAATGAAAGCCGCCCGCCAACCGGTTGTTGCATGATTGACAAAGTATCATTTTCCGACAGGCCCAATGCCTCGCGCATGGCAGAGCCAACCTCGATTTCAGGGCTAAGCGTTGCATTCAGGGAAATATCAATCACCCCCGCCGCGACCGATTCTCCGGGTAATTCCAGCACATTGCCAATGCTGGCCAAAGTGCGTGATGCATCGCCCGATTCAATGACCGGGGCATTTATGGTAATTGCATCAGTGGGTCGAAAGGTGATTTGCTCAACTAAAGTTGAGCTTTCCCAAGGCACCTGCTGGCCATTGGTGCGTTCATATACCATCCGCCGCACGTCTTCTAATATGGCGGCAACCGATTTATTCGGGTTGGCGACCGAGGCTTCGATCAATGCCGAAGTATAAGGGCTGTTGGAACCATCGCCATCAAGCGCAAGCTGCCCGGGCGATGTTGAAAATGCCAAAAGCGAATTTACCGGCGCGGAAAATGGCGAAAAGCCTTCGCGGGTTTCGCTTAACTGGCTATCGGCCTGGGTAAGCGATGTGATGCCCTCAAACGGGTTATTGCGACAACTGTCCAGAATAACCATTTGCATGCGCGCCCGCGCGCCTATGATTGCCACAAGGCTTTCCAGCGAAACGGTTTCAAACGGCACGTCATAGGCAGAATCCAGATTGGCATCTACCGGCACAATGTAATTGCCCGAACCGATTTGCAAACCATGCCCGGCGTAATAAAAAATGACCTCGCTTTGTTTGGAAACATCAAACAGCACACGGCGCAATAATTGTTCAAAACCAAGTTTGGTAAGGTTATGGCGCTCAATCACTTCATAGCCTTGATCGCGCAGAAAACTGGCAACAAGCCTTGCATCGGCATTGGCATTTTTCAGGCCGGATACATAGTCGTAATCGCCATTGCCAATCACAATTGCATAGCGTTCCGCCGCGCGAACCGACAGGTCGATCTGCATGTCGGGCAGGCCAAATACGCCCGCACCGCGCACCAGTGTCTGTGCGGATAAACCAAAGGGAATACAGATAATTCCAGCCAGCATCAGCCTTTTTAGGGCATGACGCAGCCTTTTTGACACATGGGTCATTCTAAAATTCCTTTAATAAATAGTCAGCAAGGGATTAACCCCAACCGCCACCACCGCCAGTGCCCCGGTCACTACCGGAATAGGGTTCGCGCGGTGCAACAGGCACAATAGTGATCTCACCGGTTGCAGGGTCCACGACCTCTTGTTCGGTGGCAAAAATTTCACAAGCACTGGTGGCGCCAAGCATGGCAAACAGCGTTATGGCAAGAAATGATTTTTTGATATTCATAATGATCCCCTAGCTTTATAAAAAATTCGAATCCGGTTGTTCCAGATTTCAACGATAGAACAGCTGATTTTGAAGATTTGAACAAATTATTTTATAATCTGGCTTGATGCACTTGTCTGATATTTAGGCGAAAGCTGGTAAATTCTTGGTCAAGCACCAATATAAAAGCAAAGAAAAGGCAAATGGATGAAACGATTTATTTTGACGATCAGCGCTTTGGTTTTCTCGGCCTCGGCTGCTTTGGCGCAGTGGCCAGAGCAAAGCATTGAAATTGGCCAGCGCGATAATCCCAAAATTCTGGCGCGGTTTGGCGGGCCAATTCAGGATGTCGCACTGGCAGAATATGTTGCACGAATTGGCCGTGATCTGGTCAGGGTTTCCAGCCGCTCGCAAGAAAACTGGACCTTTACGGTTCTGGACAGCCCCGAGGTAAACGCCTTTGCTCTGCCCGGCGGCTTTGTCTATGTAACGCGCGGATTGCTGGCATTGGCCAAAGACGAGGCCGAACTGGCAGCGGTGCTGGCCCATGAAATATCCCATGTGATCGACCGGCATGTGGAACAACGCGAAGCCGGGAAAAAAGATGCCTTGATTGACGGCGCATTGGCTGCGTTAACCCAAAGCCTGTTTGGTGGCGACAACCTAGGGGATGCAATTCGCGACAATCTGGAATCAGCTTTGGGGGATATTGGCGCCAATTCGCGTGAACAGGAATTTGCCGCCGATATGGCAGGGATGCTTCTGTTACAAAACGCCGGATATGACCCGAAGGCACAGGCAGATTTTATTGCCGCCATGACCGCCAATTCGGAATTGCGCGCCTTGATGGCCGGAAGGGGCTATAACCCTGAAAAAGTGCCGTTTTTTGCCAATCATCCCGCGCCGGTTGAGCGTGAAATTATAGCGCGGGAACTGGCGGCGGGCCTGTCGGGGGATCGGTATAAAGCCCGCTATCTGGCCGCCATTGACGGCATAGTTTTTGCCGACAACCGCCAGCAGGGGTTTGCTCAAGGACAGGTGTTTTTGCACCCATCCATGGGCTTTACCTTTCGGGCGGCAAACGGGCTGACCATTCGCAATGCAGCGCGGCAAATCAACATCACCGGCCCGAATGGTGCCACATTGGTAATGACCGGCACCCGCGATACGGATGGATCTTTGACGCGGTATTTGTCTGGCTGGGCTGATGATATTCCGCGTCGGGAAAGGTCTGGTCGGCGTTTGTCCGATATTCGCAATGTTACTATTAACGGCATGGAGGCAGCCACCGGCAGCATCGCTTTGCGCCGCAATGGCAGGCGCGGTGATCTGCAAATGACCGTGATCCGCTTTAACGGCCAATTGATCCGCTTTGCCGGTTTTTCGCGCAATCGCGACAGGGCTATGCGCGATGCGCTGATGCAAACTGTGGACAGTTTTAACAGGCTGGATCAAACGGAAAATCCGGGGGCGGAACAGTATCGGGTGATGATCCATCAGGTTACGCGGCGCGATACCCTGATTGATCTGACCAAAGGTTTCCCACAGCCGGAATTTGGCATCGAACTGTTCAGATTGTTGAATGGTCTTGATGCGGACGAGCAACCAAAAACCGGTGATCTGGTCAAAATTATCGCAGCAACACCACGATAACCGCACCCAAAACCCCGCCCAGCGCCATGGATTGCCAGCTAAACCAAGGTGTTTTGGCTGGCACGCAATCCGGCTCCTTTGCCTGAAGCAACAGTTTTTCGGCCATCTGGGGTAAATGCGGCCCAAAGCGCGACAAAACCCGCGCGGTTTTGATAAGGTCGTTCAGCATGGCTTTTGGCCCCAATGTATCGCGGATATAGCCCTCGACCACCGGATGGCTGACCTGCCACATGTTCATATCAGGGTCGAGCGTGCGGGCCACGCCCTCCACCACCACCATGGTGCGTTGCAGTAATATCAGCTCGGTCCGGGTTTCCATGCCAAAACGCTCGGTCACCTCGAACAGGTGTGACAGCAGCCGCGCCATGGAAATATCGCTGGCATCCTGCCCGAAAATCGGTTCGCCAACACTACGGAGCGCCTGTGCAAAATCGTTTACATCCTGGTCCGCAGGCACATAGCCTGCCTCAAAATGCACTTCGGCAACCCGCATGTAATCTTTTTTCAGAAACCCGAACAAAATCTCGGCATAAGCCCGCCGCGTATGGGTATCAATCCGGCCCATAATGCCAAAATCAAACGCGACAAGGTCGCCGTTTTTATTCAGTTTCAGGTTGCCCTGATGCATATCGCCGTGGAAAAATCCGTCCCGCAGGGCGTGGCGCAGAAATACCTGCATGATGTGTTGGGAAAATTCCACCGGATCAATGCCGGTGGCCAGCAATGCCGGAACATCGCCAAGCGGAATGCCATCCATCCATTCGGTTGTCATCACACGGCGGGCCGAATATTGCCAAAGTACTTTTGGCACAGTGAAGCCTTTGTCATCTATTGTATTCGCAAAAAATTCATCCCCGGCCGAGGCCTCCATGCGCAAATCAAGCTCTGCCTCGACAATGCCCTGAAAATGTTCAATCACAGCGGTAGGTTTCAGGCGACGCGAAAACGGCGCAAATACCTCGGCAACCCGCGCGGCAAAATGAAACGCATCAACATCGCGCATAAAAGCTTTTTCAATGCCGGGGCGCAGAACCTTTACCGCCACCACCTGACCGGTTTCGCGCAAAGTTGCCTTGTGAACCTGCGCCAGAGACGCCGCCGCGATCGGTTCGGGGAAATCGCTGAATATATCCTCAACCTTGATTTCCAGCTCTTTTTCGACCTCGGCTATTGCCAGATCACGGGAAAAAGCTGGCAGGCTGTCTTGCAGAATTTTCAATTCATCCGCCAGTTTATCACCAACCACATCGGGGCGGGTGCTCATCAATTGGCCAAATTTGATATAGGCAGGGCCAAGCGCGGTAAGGGCGCGCAAAATTGGCGGTTGGTCAGGGTCGCCCTTTAACCCCAACCAGCGAAACGGCCAGACAATAACCCGCGCCGCCACGCGAATGCTGGTCGGGGCATCAAATGCTTCCAGCGCGATTTTCATGGCACCGGATCGTTCAAACGTGGCACCGGTGCGGATCAGGCGCCAGATATTATGCGGGCCTCTCATATTTTCCAGCCCGAATGCAATGCGGCAATGCCCATGGAAAGATTACGATATTTCACCAGATCAAAGCCACCATCAATAATCATTTGCTTGAACATATCCTGTTTGGGAAATTTACGAATGCTTTCAACCAAGTATTGATAACTGTCACGGTCATTGGCAATGATCTGCCCCATTGGCGGAATGATATTAAAGCTGTAGCGGTCATAGGCCCATTGCATGGCAGGGTTGGGAATGCTGGAAAATTCCAGCACCATAAACCGCCCGCCGGGTTTTAGAACGCGGTAAGCTTCGTTAATGGCATCCTGCACACGGGTGACGTTTCGAATGCCAAAGCTGATGGTGTAAACGTCAAAACTGTTATCGGGAAACGGCAAAGCCATGGCATCGCCAACCACCCAGTTCAGCCGATCAGCCATCGCGGCAGCCTCGGGGCGTTTTTGGCCCTCGATCAACATGGATTCGGTCATATCCAATACCGTGGCCACGGCTTTGTTTCCAGCACGAGCGTTAAATTTAAAGGCAATATCGCCGGTGCCACCGGCCACATCCAGCAGTTGCTGACCGGGTTTTGGCGCCAGCCAATCCATCGTGGCTTCTTTCCAGATGCGATGAATGCCAAAGCTCATGACGTCATTCATGATGTCATATTTGCTGGCAACAGATGAAAAAACCTCGTGGACCATGCCGGCCTTGGCATCCTCGTCAACCTCGGTAAAACCGAAATGGGTTTTGTTGTTTTGTGTCATTGGCTCGGCCTATTATTGCGCTGGGTCACACTTATCGGTTTGGTGGCTGGGTTTCAATGGCGGGTGAAAACCGATGTAATTTTTGTATAAGTTTTGTATAAGCTTTGTATATGCCGTGGAGTCAGGATTTTTGCGGATACTGCGCGAATTCACCCACTAAGCGACATTATCAACGCCACAATCCCTGCCAAGGTTGTTACAATTTTTATGAGTTTATACTCGGCGCTGGCATCAATTTTTAGTGCCGGTTTTGCCGCTGCTTTTCGCGCTGCCGTATACCATTGCGCAATACGCCCAAAATAGCGCTGGGTTGCTTTGGTCTGGGCTTTGCTTGGCTTTTCCTTAAGAAACAGATTTTGATCAAGGGCCAATTCATTTTTCAATTTAACCCCTTCTTCATCTTTGAGAGACCCCACCGCTTCTACAATTCTGATTTTTTCTTCGACCCGCGCGATGCTCAAAATATGTTTGACCCGCACAAGTTCGGCTTTTTTGACCTCTGGATGGTTGGCCAGCAAGTTATCAATTTGTTGCGCCAACGCCATTTCAAGCGCAGAGAGTTTCGAGTCGTCAGAATAAACATCCCTTTCCAGCCCTTCACGAATATCAGCCAGAACAATTTGATAGTTTTGCAAAATGGTATTGGGATTATCGCGACAATTTTTGAATGTATGCGTGATATACATATGCGCTGTGGAATGCTCATTCAGCCCGCAATTGCTGCCTGCTGCAACTTTAAGCGCAAACTCGATTTGCGATAGGGAAGCTTCGACAATATTTTCCTCGGTCGTTTTGATCGCAATAATCTCAAACAAACCTGTATCCGCATCGTATTCCAGCATATCAGCCTGCGGCAGGGTTTCACTGACATATTTCGCCTGAATATCCGCAATCATGCCGTTCACATGGGCCGAACCTTTTTCCCAGTCGGCTTTTTTCACGTTTAGCGCGATTTCTTCCAGCATCTGCCAGTTTTGCGGTTTGCCATCCAGAAACCGCTCATACCAGTCAATCCAGAATGTCTGGTCTATCGGATCATCCTCAAGGATTTTGCGAGCTTTTTGCCAGTTGTCAGCCAAAGAGTTTATGTCAGGCCAGAGCGGCATTTCCAGTAATTCGGAAAAGCTGGTTCCCTGCTCGATGGAGGAGGCGTCGGCGGAGAAGGCGGCGGAGGCGTCGGCGGAGGCGTCGGCGGAGGCGTCGGCGGAGAAGGCGGCGGAGAAGGCGGAGGCGGAGGCGGAGAAGGCGGAGGCGGAGGCGGCGGCGGAGAAGGCGGAGGCGGAGGCGGCGGCGGAGAAGGCGTCGGCGGAGGCGTCGGCGGAGAAGGCGGCGGAGAAGGCGGAGGCGGAGGCGCTGATTTCATCGGTCGACGAATTGGGCGCGACCGATGAAATCAAAAGTCCCCATTTTACTGCACTTGTCAAATCAAGCTTTTGTGGGTTTTTGATGTCGGCGGGTAAAACCGCCCATGGAAACACCCGCAACGCTGCCCGCGCGGCCATGGCGATGCAGACCTCCCGGGTTTGTTCTTCAAACCATGCAATACCTTCGTCAAAATTGCTAAAATCTGTCACTTTGTTGTGTTCCTCCACACTTAAACATGGGGCATTTACAGGGTCGAATCAACCATTGGTTTTGCGGGGTCGGTGCGTGGAGACCACGCACCCTACGGGTTTGCACAACACCGCAGGGCGGGCGTAGGGCGGGCTTCAGCCCGCCACCCTTTGCAATACAGAAATCACCGTATCGCCATATTTCCGCTGATCCAGCATCGCAAACCCCTTTGGCGGCGTAACCGCGCTGTTTTCCTCCCAGATCACCAGCGCGTTATCCGCCAACCATCCCCCTGCCATACAAGACATCAACGCCTTTTCCCCCAGCCCTTTGCCATATGGCGGGTCCAGAAACACCAGATCATACGGGTCACCCCGATTTTCGCCCATTTTTGTCGCGTCACGCCGATATAGTTTGGTCTGGCCAATCACCCGCAAGGTATCAATGTTTTGCCGCACCAGCGCGCGGGATTTTGCGCCGTCATCAACAAATAACGCCCGCGCTGCGCCTCGGCTAAGCGCCTCGAACCCCAGCGCGCCTGTGCCTGCAAACAGGTCCAGCACGCGGGTGCCTTCAATGCTTGGATAATCTCCATGCGCCAGCAGGTTAAACAGGCTTTCGCGCACCCGGTCAGAGGTCGGGCGCAGATGGGCGCTTGCGTCACCTTTGCCAAGGCTGGCCAGCGCTGTGCCCTTGTATTTACCGCCAATGATCCGCATTTCAGCCCCGCAACAAAGGTTTGAGATCGCTGGTCGCATCCGCAATCACGTCCGCATCAGGGGATTTTCCGGCCTCGATCAGACGTTTGCCAATCATATAGCTGCGCGGGTCGTTCATGGCATCCACGGCCAGCAATTTTTTACCTTGATAATACCAGAATGAAACCTCGCGGCCTGCGCCTCGGGTGATGATGGTGTCATAGCCGGTATTCAGCCCCGCGATTTGCAGTTTAACGTCAAACTGGTCAGACCAGAACCATGGTTTTGGCAGATATTCCGTATCGCCCCCCAGCATAGCTGTCGCAGCGATCTGGGCTTGGTCAATGGCGTTACCCACGCTTTCCATGCGGATTTGCCGGCCTTGACGGGGGAAAGATGCGCAATCTCCGGCGGCAAAAATATTCGTATCCGATGTCTGGCACTGTGCATTGGTTTTGATACCATTTTCAATCGTCAGCCCCGCGGTTTTGGCCAGTGCAATATCGGGCTGCACACCAACGCCGGCAATCACAAAATCAACCTCCAGCGTGCTGCCATCGCTCAGGTTGGCCGAGGTCACCCGCAGATCACCATTCAGCCGTTCCAGCCCGACGCCCTCACGAATATCAACGCCATGGCGGGCATGCAGCGCGCGGAAATAATCCGAGGTTTGTTTTGCGGCCACCCGTTGTAATATCCGGTCCGCCATTTCAACCAGCGTTACTTTCAAGCCCATTTTCGAGGCCACCGCAGCAGCCTCCAACCCGATATAACCGCCGCCAATAATCAGCACCCGCGCGCCTGCGCGAAACTCCGGTTCCATCGCGTCGGTATCGGCAAGGCTGCGCACCACATGCACCCCTGCAAGGTCTCCGCCAATGCTGGCAGGCAGGCGGTTGGACCGCGAACCGGTGGTCAGGGCCAACTTGTCATAAACCATTTCGCCGCCATTGCTAAGCGTAACGGTTTTGCTAGCGGGATTAATCGCGTTAACCCGAACCCCTGTCAGCAATTCGATATCATGATCGCTGTAAAAACTTTCGGGCCGCAGGAACAGCCGTTCAACCGCCATATCCCCCAGCAGATATGCCTTGGACAAAGGCGGGCGTTGATAGGGCGGCGCGGGTTCTTCGCCAATCAGGGTGATTGCACCGGTATGGCCTTGTTTGCGCAGGCTTTCCACCAGCGAAAAACCGGCTTGTCCGGCGCCTATGACAATGATTTTGCTCATATACTCGATGTTATTCAGTGCTTCCATATTAAGTGCGGCCATCATTTTTTCCTTTGCGAAACGGGCCAAATGTGCGCATTTCGATTATGTCTTCGTTTATCGCTTCAGTTTCCGCATTCAGAAACACTTGCACCGCATTAGCAAAGCCCTCATCGGCAATCCAGTGCAAGCTGTGCACCGGCACCGGCAAATAACCGCGCGCCAGTTTGTGTTCGCCTTGTGCGCCGGCCTCGACCCGTCTTAACCCGCGTTTAATCGCGGCGTCGATGGCTTGGTAATAGCACAATTCAAAATGCAGGCAGGCATGGTGTTCCGACGCGCCCCAATAGCGGCCAAAAAGCGTTTCTGCGCCGATAAAATTCAGCGCGCCCGCCACATATTGGCCGTTGCGCTGGGCCAGAACCAGCAAAATATCATCCCGCAGGGTTTCTTGCGCGATGTTGAAAAATTCACGGGTCAGATACGGCGTGCCCCATTTTCGCGCGCCGGTATCTTGATAGAATTGCCAGAATGCATCCCAGTGTTCGGGTTGGATCTGGTCTCCGGTAAGCGAGATTATCTTGCCGCCAAACGCTTGTGCTTCGCGGCGTTCCTTGCGGATGTTTTTGCGTTTGCGGGATGACAGTGCCGGCAGAAAATCATCAAAACTTTTATATCCCTGATTAAGCCAGTGAAATTGCCGGGTGGTGCGTTGCATCAAGCCAAAATTGCCGCCAAATTCAAATTCGTCTTCGGTGCAAAAAGTTATGTGAAAAGACGAAAGGCTATTTTGTTTGGCAATCCGGATCGCACCTTGCAGCAACGCGGCGCGCCCCGCATCGGTCGGTGCCAGCAACCGCCGCCCTGTGGCAGGGGTAAAAGGCACAGCAGATTGCAATTTGGGGTAATAATTACCGCCCGCCCGCGCATAGGCATCAGCCCAGCTGAAATCGAAAATATATTCGCCCTGCGAGTGGGATTTGGCATAAAGCGGCATAACGCCCAACAATTCTTCCCCACGCTTCGCAACCAAATGCCGAGGCTGCCAGCCGCTGCCTGCGCCCACGGAACCGCTTTGTTCCAGTGCCAGCAAAAACCGGTGGGTGGTAAACGGATCAATTGGCGGGCCGGGTTCGGGGCAAGCGCAACTATCCCATTCAGCCGCAGCAATATCCGCGATGCTTTCCAGAATCGAAACCTCGATTTGGCGGGGTTCTGTCAGGGCAGATACCCCTCAAAGGTGATGTTATCGGCAACCTTGCGCGCCGCGATTTCCTGTTTGGCTGACTTGACCGTCCAGCACAAAACCGGCGCGCCGGATTGTTTGATCTTTGCCACGATGGGCATATCCAGATGTTTATGGTTATGGGAGATAAAACCGGCCCCGCATTTGGCAAAATCGGGAATATCGCGCAGCTCGGTCAGCCGGTTTTGCGGCACAAGCTGCCAATCTGATTTGTTAAATTGGTCGGTGACCAGCCCGCGCGCCACATCGGGCGCGATTTTGGCCAGCGCATATATTGAATGCGGATTAAACGACATCAATGCTATTGGCCCCTGATAGCCGCGCACCAGATCAGCGCAGCGTTGTTCAAGCCTGCCGATATCGGGGCCAAGCGCGCCGTCCTGGTCTTTTAATTCCAGCAATAGCGGCACCTGACCTTTGACAAGGTCCAGAATTTCCTGAAGCGACGGGATATTTTCACCATTGTTCAAGAATTGCGATTTCAATTGCTGACGGGTTTGGGCCTGAATCGGGCCGGATGTGCCGGTCAACCGTTTCATGTTGTAATCATGAAACACCATTGCCGCTCCATCCGCCGATAATTGCAGGTCCAGCTCTATGCCGTATCCAGCATTGATTGCCGCCATAAATGCCGCGCGCGAGTTTTCGGTTATGCTGTCATTATGCAAACCGCGATGGGCCAGCGGTTTGGTTAAAAAATCAGCGTGCAGTTCAGGCAATTTCAAAAATACCCTCAACTTCGACCGCAACCCCCAAAGGCAGCGAAACCGTGCCAACGGCAGCGCGGGCATGGCTGCCGATTTTGGCACCGAATACCTCGACCATCAGGTCGGAACAGCCGTTGATGATGGCAGGATGGTTGGTATAATCAGGGGTGCAATTGACAAACCCGCCTAGTTTTACCACCCGTTTCACACGGTCAAGATCCCCATCACAGGCGGCTTTTAGCTGGGCCAACAGCCCCATGCCACAGCGCCGTGCAGCAGCCACACCAGAAGCATCCGACATGTTTTCGCCCAGTTTGCCAAGGATCAGCCCATCAGCCCCGATCGAGATTTGCCCCGAGATATAAACCAGATTTCCCGTTCGCACAAAAGGCACATAATTGGCCGCAGGCGCGGGGGCTTCCGGCAGGGTGATGCCAAGATCATTCAGGCGCGTATCGATATTTCCGGACATAAGATTTCCTTTGCTAAAGTTTGGCAGAGGCTAACGCCAAATTGCCACGGGGAACATCAAAAACCGACCTGATGACAAATATTTTAACTTTCGCGAAAAGCGCGGTTGAAATAATCTGTCAGGGGTTTTAACAAATATTCCAGCGGCGTGCGATCATCGGTTTTGATAAAGCTTTCAACCGGCATGCCGGGCAGCAATTGCAGCCCCTCCAGTTTTTCCAATTCACCCTCGGCGGGGCGCAGCTCGGCGGCATAAAAGCTTTGGCCGGTTTGTTCGTTCAACACCACATCCGGCGCGATTTTCACCACAACGCCAAGGATTTCAGGGGTTGTGCGCTGATCAAACGCCGGAAAGCGCAGAAATACCTCTTGGCCGACATAGATCTGGTCGATGTCGATGGTGGGAATTTGCACACTGATAATCAGCGGCGAATCCTGCGGCACGATATATAGAATGGCTTGTGCGGCCTGCACAACCGAGCGTTCCGCATGGACCTGCATGCCCAGAACCACCCCCGAGCGCGGCGCGCGCACATCCAGCCGCGCAAGGGTTTCGGTTAAGGAAAGCCGCCGCTGGCGAAGTTCAATTTCGCTGAATTGCAAGTCATTCAGCGCAGTGATCGCATCTTCGCTGGCTTGGGATTTCAGCCGTAAAATCTCTATTTCAGCCTCGGCAATACGGCCGCGATTCTGGGCAATCGTGGCTTGCATGGCACCGGCATTGCCGATCAAATCCGCCACGGCGCGGCGCAGGGCCGAAACATTGCCCGCCTGCACTAGGCCTTTTTCCAGCAGGCTTTGCTGGTCGGCCAATTCTGTTTGCATCAGGGCAATTTGTTCCTGCTGGGCTGATAATTGTGCCTGGGTGCCGTCTATCTGGTTTCCGATCTGGACAATGCGTTCGTTCATTTGCGCCAGTTCTTCGGCCAATGTCAGGCGGCGGGCGGTAAACAGACGGATCTGGCTGGGCATAATATCGGCAAATTTCGGGTTTTTCGCGGCTATGATCAGCTCCTGATCAAAGGTAATTTCATCTAAAGCATCCCGTTCGGCTTTCAACCGGCTTTGGCGGCCGATCAATTCAAACAACTGACCCTCAATGATGTCAATTTCCGAACGGATTTGCACATCGTCAAACCGGATCAGTATATCGCCCGCCTTAACCGTATCGCCATCAACCACCAGAATTTCACCAACCACGCCGCCGGTGGGGTGCTGCACAACCTGCCGGTTGCTTTCGACCTGAATCATGCCGCTGGTGACAATTGCACCGGCGATTTGAGAGGTGGCAGACCAATAACCAAGCCCGCCAAACAGGCCCAGCATCGCCAGCATGCCAAGGGTTACAAACCGTCTTGTGCGCCATTTATTTTGGGTCATGATGCGTCTTTCGTGCCAAGGCCACCGACGATTTGCGCGTAATTCTGCACCTGCCCTTTTAACACCTCGTCGCGGGGACCAAAGGCTTTGACCATGCCGTTATCAAGGTGCAAAACCAGATCACATTCGGCAATGCCTGATGGGCGATGGGCCATAATAATCACTGCGCCGCCCTCGGCTTTGATGCTGCGGATGGCCGTATTCAGGGCCTCGCCACCATGGCTGTCCAGATTGGAATTGGGTTCATCCAGCACCAGCAGAACCGGATCGCCAAACATGGCGCGCGCCAGCCCGATGCGCTGTTTCTGCCCGCCCGAAAGCCGGCCGCCAGCAGCGCTGATCTGGGTGTCATACCCATCGGGAAGTTTCAAAATCATCTCATGGGCGTCGGCTTTTTTGGCCGCAGAAATCACCGCTTCGGCATCCGGTTGCGGGTCAAGCCGTGCGATATTTTCGGCAATACTGCCTTCAAACAGGGTCACGTCCTGGGGTAAATAGCCGATATACTGGCCCAGATTATTCTGGTCATAATTATCCAATGCGGCACCATCCAGCCGGACCTTGCCCGAAACCGGGTGCCAAATGCCGGTAAGCACCCGCGCCAAGGTGGATTTGCCCGAGGCGCTTTCGCCAATCACCCCCAAAGCCTGCCCCGGTTCAACCCGAAAAGAAATCATTCGCAAAGTGGCAATTTTTTCGCCGGGCGGCAAAACCGTAACCTGTGACAATTCCAGATAGGCCTTTGGCCGTGGCAGCGCCGTGCGCGGGGCCTCGGGTGGGGTGCTGCCCAGCAACATTGCCAGATTTTTCCGACCCTGACGCGCCCGCAACACCAGCCCCCATTGGGCTATTGCCTGTTCCACAGGGGCCAATGCGCGGCCCAGCAAAATGGAACCGGCAATCATGGCACCGGCAGTTAATTCATTTTGCAACACCAGCCATGCGCCAAGTGCCAGCATGGCGCTTTGCAAAAAGAACCGCAGGGTTTTGGACATTGTGGTAAAAACACCGGTGCGATCCGAGGCCAGAATTTGCGCATCCAGCGCATCGGAGCGGCTGGCATACCAGCGGTTCAGGGCTTTTTCACCCATGCCCAGCCCGCGAATGACCTCGGCTTGGCCGCGCAGGGATTCAGCGGTGTTATCAGCCCGTGCGCTGGTATGTGCAGCGCGGCCCACCGGCTGGCGGGTTAACCATTGGTTTAGCAGCGTGATAATAATCAACAGCGCACCACCACAAACCGCCAATATCCCCAGCAACGGGTGAAAAATGAAAATCGCCGCCAGAAAAATCGGGGTCCATGGCAGATCAAAAAACGAAAAAAGTGCCGGAGAGCTAAGCAAGCGTTGAATAGCATCAAGGTCTTGCAAGCCGGTGGCGGGTTTGGATCGGGCATCCGCGCTGATGGCTTGTCGCATGGTAATATCAAACACCCGCGCATCCAGATCAGATTGAAACCCCGCGCCCAGCCGCGCGGCAATGCGCCCGCGCGCATAATCCAGCACGCCCATAATCAGATATAGCAACGCCACCAGAATGGTCAGCGCCACCAGCGTTTCAACCGAACGACTGCCCAGCACCCTGTCATAGATTTGCAACATAAACAGCGGGCCGGTCAGCATCAGCAGGTTAACAAACACACTGAACAGCCCGATCGAAAGGATCGAGGAAGTCCATTTTTTCAAAAGCGCCGACATTTCCGATTTGCCTTGTCGGGCTATGTTTTGCTGATCCATCATTTTCGCTTTCGACAATATTAACCATGTCTGTTACTTTAGGGTCTATATCGACATTGGGCGCGACACTACATATTTATTATCCGCGTAACTATATGATTAATACATTAAACCCGAGGCTAATTAGGTGAACAGACTATTTAATATATCCATTCGACTGCCGTTGTTTTTGCTGGCAGGGGTTTTGGCGGCTTGCAATACAAACCCGTCTGCACAAGCAGACCCTGTTTATGATCCGTATGAGGCCACAAACCGTCAGGTTCATGATTTCAACAAAGCCGTTGACCAAGCCTTGCTGGCACCATTGTCAAATATTTACGGCGCGGTCATCCCCGAGGAATTCCGGTATATGCTGGGCAATACCCTGACCAATCTTGGCCAGCCCAACGCCTTTGTTAACCATGTTTTACAAGGCGATGGCGATGCGGCCGGTAACACGATTGTTCGGTTTGTGCTGAATTCAACCATTGGTCTTGCCGGTATGTTTGACCCTGCTGCCGAAATCGGGGTTTTTGACGAACCGACCGATTTTGGCGAAACTCTGGCGGCTTGGGGGGTTGGCGAAGGTGCCTATATCGAATTGCCGCTGCTTGGCCCCAGCACGGTGCGCGATACCATCGGTATGATGGTTGATTTTGGCATTGATCCGCTGAAATACGCGCTTACGGATGAACAGGCATCGTATCTGTTTACCGCACGCGTGCTTAATCTGCTTGGCAAGCGGTATGAATATAATGACCTGCTACAGGTATTGCTTTACGAATCAGCCGATAGCTATGCCGCGCAACGGCTTTCGTATTTGCAAAACAAACGCCATGCCTTGGCAGGCGAAACAACCATTGATGATCTGGAGGACCCTTATGCCTTTGAATAAAGTCAACCGCCGCACCCTGCTGCTTGGCGCAGCCGCGCTGACAGTGCCTATGCCCGCATTTGCCCTGACCGAACCCCAAGCAAGGCGGTTTGTGCAAAACATCATTGATGATTTTCTGGAAACCATCAATTCCAATGCATCCGACGCTGAAATTCTGCGGCGGTTCCGGGTGGTTTTTGCGTCTTATGCCGATTTTCCGACCATTGCACGGCTGGTGCTTGGCGCGCCGTGGCGGGGGATTTCTTCGGCCCAGAAAACCGCTTTTATTGAGGCTTTTACCGATTATCTGTCTGATAAATACGGGCAGCGTTTTGCGGCCTATCGCGGGGCCAGCATTACCATTACCCGCTCGGCGAATGCGGGGCGCAAGGGGATATTGGTGTATTCCAGCGTGGCGCGTATTGGCCAATCTCCGTTTGATCTGGATTGGCAGGTTTCCGATGGCTCCGGCAAAACGCAAATGCTGGATATGATCATCGAGGGCATTTCGCTTATATCCTCCGAGCGCGAAGAAATCCGCGCGCGCCTTGCCAGCCATCGCGGCAATGTTGACAGGTTGATCGCCGATTTACGCGGCTAATTTGACGGCCCGTTAAACAACAGGTCCAGAATGCTCTGGCTTCGACGTTCCTGTTCCATCGGGGTATCCACCTGTTCAATCGGGCGCGGTTCGGGCGGGATGATCATCGGCAAGGGGCGCGGGGTGCGGTCCGCATGGATCCGCACCATCACCTCGCGCCAGATTTCGGTTGGCAGGCCCGATCCGGTAACACCGGTAAGGGGGGTGTTATCGTCATATCCCATCCAGACGCCGGTAACATAATCAGCCGTAAACCCGATAAACCATGCGTCTTTTGCGCCTTGGGTGGTGCCGGTTTTACCGCCGATTTGCCAGCCATCCATCTGCGCCCGCACCCCTGATCCGGTTTCGACCACTTGGTTAAGCATATAAACCAGATATCCGGCGGCGCGCTGGCTTAGCACCATACGGCCATTGGTGCGGCTGGAAACCGGCAAGGGCCGAGAGCCATCAAGCAGCCGCAGATCAAGCATGCCAAAGGGTTTGGTCAAACGGCCGCCATTTAGAAACCCTGCATATGCGCCAGTCATTTCCAGCAGGTTGGCCTCGGATACGCCCAGCGCCAGTGAAGGGCCGGTGGCCAGTTCGGATTCAATGCCAAAATCCATCGCCATGGCCCGGACTTTTTCACGGCCGATTTCCTCGGATAATCGCACCGCAATGGTATTGATCGAACGGGCCATGGCCTGTGACATGGTCATCAGGCCCAGATATTCCTTGTTGTAATTGCGTGGGCTATAATCGGGCTGACCGGCAATTCCGATCGTCAGGGGGGCATCTTCGACAATATTATTGGGGCTGAATCCGGCCTCTAGCGCTGCGGCATAGACAAAAGGCTTAAAGGCCGATCCTGTCTGGCGCTGGGCCTGCGTTGCACGGTTAAAATAGTCGCCGATAATATCGCGCCCGCCAACAATGGCACGCACCGCGCCATCGGCGGATAAAACCACAATCGCGGCCTGGGCGTTTGACCCTTCGCTGACGCTGTTTTCAAATACCTGCGCCAATGCTTCTTCGGCGGCGGCCTGAATCGCAGGGTCAAAGGTGGTTAATATTTGCACATCCTCGGATGTATCGCGGGTAAAGGCCTGCAACACCGGATCACCGTTCATGTTCATCACCCAATCGGCAAAATCCTCGCCGGTCAGCACCCGGGCCGAGCTGGAAAGGGTGGCAGGTTGGGCGCGAGCAATCTGGGCTTCGATTTCGGTTATATAGTCTTGTTCCTCCATTAACCTCAAAACCAATGATGCACGGTCTTGCGATCGTTCAAGGCTGTTGGTGGGCGCATATCGGGTGGGTGCGGTTAATAACCCGGCCAGCATTGCTGATTCCGCTGGCACCAGATCAACCGCCGATTTGCCAAAATAGCGTTGGGCGGCGGCTTCGAATCCATAAGCGCCCGAGCCCAGAAAGGCGCGGTTCAGGTATATGGTCAGAATGTCGTCTTTGGAATATTTGGCCTCCAGTGCCAATGCATATACGGCCTCTTTGGCTTTGCGATATAATGATCCGCGTCGGCAATCAGCCTCGTATTCAGCCACGGTCATGCCGGAGGATATTTCATAAGGCACCCCGAGACACAGTAATTTGGCCACCTGTTGGGTGATGGTAGAGCCGCCATGGCCTTGTAATGGTCCACGCCCTTCGCGCAGATTAATGCGAATGGCCGATGCCACGCCGCGCGGGCTGATGCCAAAATGGGAATAAAACCGTTTATCCTCGGTGGCAATCACAGCGTTGCGTAAATGCGGCGAAATGGTTTCCGAGCGCAAAGACCCGTCAAACTGCTCGCCACGCCATGCAAAAATCTCGCCGTAACGGTCCATCAGTTGCACCGAACCCCGGGCGCGGGCATCCAGCTGTTTTTCCATGGGCGGCAGTTGCATATAATAAAACCCGACCCAGGCCGCCAAAGCGACCGTGCCAAGGATGGCGCTGCGAATGCCAACCCACCAAAGGCTGCGGAATATCGTGCGAAACACCCAGCGGAACAACCGCGATAACAACCCGCGCTTGACCGCCGGTTTTTTGCGTTTCGCAGGGGCGCGTTTTGCCGCCGGCTTGCGCTTGGCGGGTTTCTTTTTTGCTGGTGCCGCTCTGGTGCGGCGCTCTCCCTTTAAGGGCGGAGTTTTTTTACTGGCCATGATACTGCTCGTTTTTTCCCAAGAATACCGAATCCCGCGCGGTTTGTAGAGGGGCGAAATCGGCATAAGCGGGTTTATGCTTTGCTTAATATATAGGCATTGATTGCAAGGTGTATAGTTTTTAGGCAAACCACTGCGACACTCCGACCTTTTTTGGATCATTTTGCTGGTCAACCGGCTGCCAAGCGGCAAAACCTGACCCCGGTTATCGCAAAACACGGGGACGTTATGAAACTTATTATTGCAGCAATCAAACCTTTCAAGCTGGAAGAGGTGCGCGAGGCACTGACAGGCATCGGGGTGCAGGGGCTTATGGTCTCGGAAATCAAGGGTTATGGCCGCCAAGCGGGCCATACAGAAATTTATCGTGGCGCTGAATATGTCGTGAATTTTATCCCGAAAATCAAACTGGAAATGGTCGTGGCAGATGATCTGGCTGAACAGGTGGTCGAAACCCTGGCCGCTGCCGCCAAAACCGGATCAATCGGTGATGGCAAAGTATTCACGCTGGATGTCGAAACCGCCCTGCGGGTCCGCACCGGCGAAACCGGCGACGAAGCGCTTTAATTTCCAAGCCCGAAATCAAACCTACGAGAGACATGAAAATGACCAAATTTACCAAAATTATCACCACGGGGATTATGGCAAGCGCCATCGCAGCCCCCGCACTGGCGCAGGAAGCAGCTTCGCAAGAAGCCGCTGTGCATACCCAGTTTATCTTTAACTCGCTGCTATTCCTGATCGGCGGCTTTCTGGTGTTCTGGATGGCGGCAGGGTTTACCATGCTTGAGGCCGGTTTGGTGCGCTCAAAAAACGTCACCATGCAGCTGACCAAAAACATGGCGCTGTTTTCGCTGGCGGGCATCGTATATTACCTGCTGGGCTATAATCTGATGTATCCGCTGGGCAATTGGACCATTGGTTCTGATGAAACCGGCGGCTTTATCGGTGCTTTTGGCGTGGCGGTAATGGAGGTTGTCGGCGCGGGTGTCGATACGGTGGATGATCTTGCTTATGCCTCGACCGGTTCGGATTTTTTCTTTCAGTTGATGTTTGCAGCCGCGACCGCCTCGATCGTTTCGGGGGCTTTGGCCGAACGCATTAAGCTATGGCCGTTTCTCATATTTGTGATCATTCTGACCGGCTTGATCTATCCGATTCAGGCCAGCTGGAAATGGGGCGGCGGCTTTCTGGATAGCCAGCTCGGCTTTCTTGATTTTGCCGGTTCTACCGTGGTGCATTCCGTGGGCGGCTGGGCTGCCTTGGCCGGCGCGCTGGTGCTTGGTGCGCGCACCGGGCGTTATGGCAAAAACGGCAAAGTAGTCCCGTTTCATG